>DATJLB010000098.1:0-4115 GCA_035490915.1 Geobacteraceae bacterium | reverse complement strand
CACTTGAAACTCCCGGAGTCGAGCCGTCCCGCCACCCAATGGTCGAGGTCTCGCTGGCTCGACGTGCCAAACATCTCCAGCCCGATCGCGAGGGGCTTCCCTGTAGTGTGGAGCGCCCTGATGACGTCGATCTGTATCTGGTGGTGCGCCTCAACGTTGTGGGTCTCGCCGACAAAGACCAGCCGGGCGCCCTTCACCTCCGCGATCATCCGCTCGAACTCGACCGACTGGCCATCGCTCATCCTCACGATCTGGCGCGCACAGCCGGTAAGCATGAGGGAAAGGAGCATGAACGGTATGAAACGGGTCAGCAGATTCCGGAAATTTGCCATTCTGGCGTCCTTGCAGTGGAATTGCAGCAGAAGAGCGGTCTCGCGGCCGCGCGATCACCTGCTGTTACAGATCCCGCGGCAGCCGGTACGGATAAAGCATACCCCCTCGGGGGATCGATGGAAAGCGGATGTTTCCGGTTCCTCCGTCAGGGAGAAGAGGTCCGTTTCCTGAACAACGCCATGAAAGCGGGAAGCGACCCGAGCGCAAACAGGACGGTGGCGCCAACACCGTAATTGGTGGCCCAGCCGATCGAAGCGAGTGCCCCGTAATCGGTGAAGGCGAGCGAGCCGAACCCCGCGATGGTGGTGAGGGCCGAAAGAAAAACAGCGCGCCCCGCCTGGATGAACGCGGCCCGCCTCTCCTCGCCGGTACCGTTCCCCGCCCGGTGGGCGATATGAAGGCCGAAGTCGCTCCCCATGCCGATGATGGTCACGAGCACCATGGCGTTCATGAAGTTGAGCTTCATGCCGGAAAGGGACATCACCCCGAGCATGGTGATCACTCCGGCCGCCACCGGGAAGAGCGCGTGAAAAATCCCCTCCTTCGAGTCGAAATGGGCGAGGAGAAGGAACAGGACAAGGAGGCCACCGATCACCCCCCCCCAGAGGAGGCTTTTCCGCACGGAGTCGGCAAGCGCAGAGCTCACCAGATCCTGGCTGGTCGCCCGTGCTGCGGGGTCGATGGCGGCAAGCTCCCGGAGGAAAGCCCGCTGGTTGAAGGAGGGGCCGTCGTAGTCGAGGTAGAGGAGGAGATGATAGCTCCCGCCGCTCGCCACCAGGTGCCGGGTCACAACCCCCCTGAGCGGTGACGCCGAAAGGCGGGCAACTGCCTCCTCCACGGCGACCGGCTGCAGGTGCGGCAGCGCCGCCGTCCCCTCGATGAAGGTGCGGAACGCCTCGGGGGCAAAGCCCGCCTGCTCCAGCCCCCGCCTCACCACTTCGCCAGGGTCGGCCGGAGTGAGGTGTCCCGCGAGTCCCGCGCAAACCCGCCGCTCGGCGTCGGGGTCGTTCAGCACCTGCCCGAGCGACGACCAGGAGACGATCTCCCCTCTTTTCCGGTAGCGCTCCGCAAGCTCCTGCACCCCGTAGCCGCGGGCCATCAGCTCGTCGAGACGTTTTCCTTCCAGGGCGATGAGCATCTGGCGCGGGGCGACGCTCAGGTGCCGTTCGATCTTCTCCTGGGTCAGGAACGCCTCAGAATGGCGCGGCTGAAGGTTTTTCAGCTCGCGCTCGAAGGAGATCCGGGAGGCAGCCGCCAGCATGAGAACAACGGCCAGGAGCGACAGGAGGACCACCGGCCGAAAGCGGCGCCCCGCCAGATCCCAGACCCGGCCAAGGCCGAACCGGGGGAGCACCCGGTACGCCGCGCAGGGATAACGCCGCTCGGCGAAGAGGAGGAGCGGCGGCATGAAGAAGAAGGTGGCGTACATCGAGAAGATCACCCCGAGCCCCACCAGGAGCCCGAGTTCGAAGAGCGCCCGGACGTCGGAGATGGCAAGCGCCAGAAAGGGGAGCGCCGTCGTGGTGGCGGCGGTAAACACCCCGTGGCCGGTGTCGATGACCGCCAGGCGCAGCGCCTCACCGGCCGGCTTCCCTTTTCCCCGCTCCCAGTAGAACCGGTCGTAGAGATGGATCGAATAGTCCGTGCCGAGCCCGATGATGAGTGCCGTGAAGCCGATGGAGATGAGGCTCACCGAGGAGAGGAAGAGCCCGGCCGTGCCGAGCGCCAGCACCACACCGAAGGCGAGGATGATCGGGATCAGGAGCGTCGGGAGAAAACGGCGGTAGGTGAGGTAGAAGAGGAGCAGCACCACGACCAGGGAGGAAAGCACGTCCGCGATCACGTTCCCCTTCACCTCCCGTTCGTCGATCACCGCCGAGAGGTGTGCGCCGGCGCAGGAAATCCTCACACCCGCCCCGCTGCGCGCCTCGTTGATCCCCGCTACAAGCTTGCGGGCAAACGCCATGTCCTGCACCGGCCGGGCCGGCTCGGCAATCATGATCAGCACCCGGCCGTCGCGGGAGAGGAAATAGGGAGAGGCCGGGTCGAGGTCGAGGGACCGGCTCCCTGCCTTCAGGCGGGGAAGGATAAGCTCCCGCAGGTAAAGGGGATCGGCGGCGATGATGTCGCGCGTCCCCATCCCCGCCTGACTCGCCAACTCCGTCTGCGCCCGCTGGATCTCCCGCGCCGTCGCGGCAGGGGCAAAGCGGCCGGCGAACCCCTCGACCTCCCCCGGCGCCAGGAAGAGCTGGGGATGGGTGACTGCATAGCCGATGAAGGAAGCAAAGCCCCTCCCCTCCTCCGGGTCGTAGACCCGATAGGTGACCTTGCCGAAGGCGGGCCGGCCATCGATGGCGAGCCGCTTCAGCCGCCCGGCAAACGCCTCCGCCTCGGCGGGAAGGAGCTGCGGTTTCCCCTCAAGGAGAAAGTAGACCTCCCTGGCACTCCCGGTCCATTCCAGGGAGTCGAGCAGGAGCCGGAGCGCCCCCTGCCGGGCGGGGAAGAGCTTGAAGATATCCGATTCAAACCGGATAGTGGCGATGGAGATGCAGGCGAGGACGCACAAAAGAAGGGAGAGAGCCGTCACGAGCCGGGGGCGGGTCGTGGTGACCCGAAACATCCACGCCAGGTGGGCATGGACCGCGGCGTTGACCGCGCCGGTGATCTTCGCCAGGGGACCGGTCGGCATGCCGGTCAGAAACCGTGGAATTCGGTGAACGGCAGTACTTTGACCCCCTCCAGACGGGGAGAGAGCACCCCCTCCTCAACCGGCCGGTTCACCTCCGGGTCCTCGAAGACCACCTGGACCGTATCGCCCCGACTGTCGGAGAGTTCGATCGACTCCGGCACGGCAACCCCGTCCACGTTCCGGTAGTCCCGGTAAACCACCCGGTCCCCCTCCTCGGTTTCCTTCCGCTCCAGAAGCCCCTGGCTGTCGTAGTAGAGCCGCTCCCGCACCCCCGCGGCGTTTACGTTATCCCTCTCCAGAGCGGGCCCCGCCACCGGCTGCCGCTCCACAACCCAGCGCATCATCGCCCACGCCTTAAGTCCGTCCCGGTCGGGGAGCTCCGAAATCAGTCCGCTGTAAGCGGTTTGCCGAGAGGGGATCACGCAGGTAAACCGGTCGCCGTCGCTGAACAGGTCCATTAGTGTGAGCCCGAAAGGTGAAAGGACCGCCAGATGAAACCGGTCGGGCCGCTTGAAGACCAGAAAGCCGCGCCCCCCCACGCTCCGCTCGGGGGTCCGCACGGAGATGGATATGGATGACTGGAGGGTCTCAACCTCCTTCCCCGGGATTAGGCCGGTCAGCGGTTGCCTCGGTGCGGCAGCACAGCCGGAAAAGAAAGCGGCAACGAGCAGCGAGAATACGATCCTGCGAAGGCCTGCGGTCACTAGGTACTCCTTTTCTGATTTTTACGGCCCGGCACAAATGACACGAAAAACTCCGTTCATTCCCGAGCCTCGCCCATCTCCCGCACGAGCCCCAGAAACCGGTCCACCCGGTATCCCGCCGCTGCCGCCAGCGCCTCCAGGTAGTGGAGCTCCTTCCGAAGTTGGGCGTTCTGGGCGCGAAGCTCGTCGGCATCAAGCGTCGCCGCCGCGCGCCGCATCGCAGCCGCGTCCACGAGCCGCTCCATGAGGAGCTCGAACCGCTCCTTGCCGAACCATTCGTGCCCATCGTAGGTGTGCATCCCGATGAACGCCCGTACGCCGGGGTCGGCAAAGAGGAGGGTGAAGCGGGAGAAGGCCTCGGCCCGTTCCCACCCCTCGAAGAAACCCTG
>DATJLB010000097.1:0-13263 GCA_035490915.1 Geobacteraceae bacterium | reverse complement strand
AGCGGGGAAGATATATAGGGGGCTGCCCGCCGGAAGCGGGTGCTGCGGTGGTTGCAAATATCACCGCCCGTGCTACTCTTGACCTGGTGAGGGGGAGAGAACCGGCTGATCGCCCGAAGAGTGCGAAGAGATACGAAAGCGAGGGGGGTAGTGGAGAAGCGAACGAGCAAGAGACTGCCGGCCCGGTTGGGGTGCTGGCTGGTGGAAACGGATGAGTCCCTCTGCTGCGGCACCTACGAGATATCCGAAGACGGGGTCAGCGTCCGGTGCGCCGATCCGCCGGCGCCGGGAAGGCGCGTCAGGCTCCAGTTCTTCACCCCCCTGTCGGCCGAGGCGATCACCGTTGCGGCCGAGGTGGTCTGGAGCGCCTTCGAGCCGGAAGGGGCGATGGGGCTTCGCTTTCTGAACGTGGATGACGTGACGAGAAATATCCTCAAGGAACTGATGCGACGACAGGTGCAGAAACAGCGGTGACGCTGCAGATGGACTTTTATCGAATTCATCACTCCTTGGAGTAGAGGACTGCCACCGCCCTCGCCTTCTCCGTGCCGATCGACAGGTAGCCGTGCGGAGTTGACGAGTCGTAGAAGATGCTGTCCCCGGGCAAAAGCCGCATTACCTCGTCGCCGTAGTGGAACTCCAGCTCTCCCGCCAGGATGTAGAGGAACTCCTCCCCCTCGTGATTGTACAACTGGCTGTCATCCCACTCCTTCAGCTCGAACTCGACGAGAAACGGCTCGATCTGCTTGTGTCTGAGGCCTGGCGCCAGCGACCGGTAGCGATACCCCTGGGGGGCATCGCTTTTCGGGCGGCGCTGGGAAAGCGCCCCCTCCTCCCCCCTGATCAGAATGAACTTGCGCCGGTCCCCCTCGTCCTCGAAGAAAAAATGGATCCCCACGCGGAGCCCCTTGGCGATCTTCAGGAGGGTGGCGAGGGGAGGGGTGACCTGATCGTTTTCGATCTGGGAGAGGAGGGGCTTCGACAGGCCGGTCAGGTCGGCCAGTTCCTGCAGGGTTAGCCGTCGCTCCTGCCGGAGCTTCCTGATCTTCTCCCCAAGTCGCAGTTCCCTGATTTCCGCTTTGATGTCGTTCACTGGCACCTCCTCTTCCCTGCGCCTCCGCGTTATAGGCCTTAGGTCACTTTGGGTCCTCTGCGGGAGACTGCTGTTAGGTATATAAGCAAAAGCGCGCTACAGGTCAAGGGATGATTTGGGGGAGATGCGGGTTGACACGTCTCATGTTTTTGGCTACCATCTCTGTGATCTCAGGTTATAAGCATGTTTGCGAGGTATATCGATGAAACTCTCACGCATCATTCTCGCCGTTACCGTGGTGCTGGTCCCCCTTTCGGCCTGCAAAAAGAAGGAGGCGCCGTACTTCTACGAGTCGAGCCGCACGGGGAGCGCCGAGGCACCGGTCAAGGAGGTCCCGAAGGACATCCTGGCAACCCAGCAGGCCTTCACCAACGTGGTCAAGGTGGTGACCCCCTCGGTGGTCAACATCTCCACGGTGAGCAAGAAGAAACTCGTCCAGCCGTTCTTCGAGATATCGCCATTTTTCGACGACTTCTTCGGCGGGCGGCAGCAGCCCCGCTACCGCCGTGAAACCAGCCTCGGTTCGGGACTGATCATCAACAAGGAGGGGTACATCCTCACCAACGACCACGTGGTGAAGGATGCCGAGAGCGTCCAGGTGAAGCTCTCCAACGAAAAGGTCTATACCGGCAAGGTGGTCGGGGAAGACTCGAAGACCGACCTGGCGATCGTCAAAATCGCCGCCAAGGAAGACCTGCCGACGGCGGTGCTCGGCGACTCGGACAAGCTCCAGGTCGGGCAGTGGGCGATCGCCATCGGCAACCCGTTCGGGCTTGACCGGACCGTGACGGTGGGGGTCAT
Organism: Geobacteraceae bacterium; assembly: GCA_035490915.1. GTDB lineage: Bacteria > Desulfobacterota > Desulfuromonadia > Geobacterales > Geobacteraceae > JAMPXD01. The sequence continues at coordinate 11,369 of DATJLB010000097.1, read as the reverse complement.
CTCCGCGACCGGCCGCTCCAACATGGGGATCGAAACCTACGAGGATTTCATCCAGACCGATGCCTCCATCAACCCGGGCAACTCGGGGGGGCCTCTCCTGAATGTCTACGGCGAAGTGATCGGGATCAACACCGCCATCGTCGCTGCCGGACAGGGGATCGGCTTCGCCATTCCTGTCAATATGGCGAAGCAGGTGGTGGGCCAGCTGATAACGAAGGGGAGCGTGACCCGCGGCTGGCTCGGCGTTTCCATCCAGCCGGTGACCGATGAGATCGCCCAGTCGTTCGGCCTGAAGAAGAGCCGGGGGGCACTGGTGAGCGACATCATGTCCGGTAGTCCCGCGGAAAAGGCGGGCTTGAAGCAGGGAGACGTCATCACCAGTTTCGGCGGCAAGGAAATCAAGGACCCCCGTCAGCTCCAGATGCTCGTGGCCGACACCCGGGCCGGCCAGAAGGTGGAGGTGGATGTCGTCCGTGACGGCAAGCCGCTGAAGCTTTCGGTGACGCTGGCCAGCTCGGAGAGCGCCCCCGCGCAAAAGCCGAAGTCAACCGAGCCCCAGGCGGGGTGGTTCGGTCTGATGGTCGAGGACCTCCCCCGGAACATGCGGATGAGGGGGCTTGCGGGTGTGATCGTTACTGAGGTAGATCCCGCGGGGGTCGCCGCCGAAGCCGGTATCCAGCAGGGGGACGTGATCGTATCCGTCAATCAGAAACGGGTAGCCGGTCTGGCCGACTATTCGAAGGCGATGAAAGAGGCCGAACAAAGGGGGTCCGTGGCCCTTTTAGTGAAGCGGGGCGACACCAGCATGTACTTTGCCTTAAAAATAAGGTAGTATATCGCGAAAAATCTTGTATAATGCCCCATCTGCATCACGCGGCGTCGCTGTCGGGCGTCGGATCGAGATGGCATCAAGGCGGCAGGGAGGAGGCTCCTGAGCATGAACCTTATTGAGAATCCCGACCAGGCCAGGCGGCTTGCCCGGGCGATAATCTCCGATGTGGCCCTCTACAACCGGGAGAAGGTGGAAGAGGGGATCAAGAACGACACGATCTTCGAACTCTTGCAGGAGGCGCTGCAGGAGGGGCGGGAGCACTTCATCTCCCGGGTTTCTCCCGTGATCGCCGGTTCCAAGGTCTTTGACATCGCTGTGGTGGATGTCCTCATCAAGCGGGCGGGGAAAATCGAGTCCGATATCTGGTAGCCGTTGACGGAGTTGTTGTAGTGGGCGGGGCGCGGTTGACAAATCGCGCCTTCGTCGTTTGAGGACAACAATCTTAATAGAACGCGGATGACGCGGATCTAACGGATTTTCACGGATTATTCAAAAGCGGTTCAACCCTCAAGTTTCTTGGACCTATCCGCGTAGATCCGCTCAATCCGCGTCATCCGCGTTCTATTCGTATTTAGCTTCTTGTGTCTTTTAGGTAGAATCCACGTGGAAAAAATCGATCTGACATATCCCGAAGGCGCGGAGCCGGAGCGGCTCGACAGCTTCATCGCCCGCTCCCTCCGCGAGGTGACCCGCTCCACCGTGCAGCGGCTGATCGAGGAAGGGCTCGTGACCGTCGACGGGGCCTCTTCCAAGGCGTCCCTGAAGCTGCGGGGGGGGGAGCGGATCACGGTCCTCATCCCCCCGCCGAAAATGGCCGAAGCGGTCGCCGAGGAGATCCCCCTCGAGGTGCTGTACGAGGATGGCGATCTCGTGGTGGTAAACAAGCCGCCGGGGATGGTGGTCCATCCGGGAGCGGGGACCAGCGGTGGTACCCTGGTGAATGCGCTTCTCGCCCACTGCCGGGACCTGTCGGGCATCGGCGGGACGCTCCGTCCCGGCATCGTCCACCGGATCGACAAGGACACCTCCGGCGTCCTGGTGGTCGCCAAGAACGACCGCGCCCACCAGTCCCTCTCCGACCAGTTCAAGGAGCACACCATCAAGCGGGTCTACCTCGCCCTCGTCTTCGGCTCGCCGAAGGGGGACAAGGGGCGGATCGAGGCGGCGATCGGCCGCCATCCGGTGGACCGGAAGCGGATGTCCGGGAAGAGCGGCCGCGGAAAGCACGCCGTCACCCACTGGCAGGTGCTCGGCCGTTTCGGTGGGATCACCCTGCTCCGCCTCAGGCTGGAGACGGGCCGGACCCACCAGATCCGGGTCCACCTCTCGGAGGCGGGGCACCCGCTGGTGGGGGACCCGGTCTACGGCGGGAGCGGCCGCCTCGCCGGGATCAACGACCCGCAGTTGAAGGCGCTCATCCGGGAGCTGGACCGCCAGGCCCTCCACGCCAAGACCCTCGGCTTCATCCATCCGACCACGGGTGAGTACCTGGAGTTCGACACCGACCTGCCGGAGGATATGGCGCGGATCATCGCGTATCTTGAAAAGGAATAGTCACCTTCCGCCACAGAGACGCAGAGACACTGAGAAGAAGCAGTAAAACCATTCTTTGCATCTTTTCTCTGTGTCTCCGTGTCTCTGTGGCAGGTTATAATCAGGAGTTTTTGCCATGAAAATGACCCAAGCCGGCAAGGTCCACTACCTGGAGCCGCAGCTCTTCACCGAGGCGGGAGTATCCTGCCACGGCTTCACCACTCGTCACGAAGGGGTGTCGCGCCCGCCCCACAACTCCCTCAACCTCGGCACCAACACCCTCGACAACCCTCACAACGTCCAGGGGAACCGGAGCCTCCTGGCACGGGCCTTCGGTACTCGCGTGGAAAAGCTCGTGACCGTCACCCAGGTCCACGGTACCGACCTCCTGGTGATCGATGCCCCGAACCCGGATTACTCCCATTTCCTGAAGCTCGAGTGCGACGGGATCATCACCAACCTGCCGGGGGTGATGATCGGGGTCTGCGTGGCCGACTGCGCGCCGCTCCTCCTGCTCGACCCGGTCAAAAAGGGGGTAGCGGCTCTCCACGCGGGGTGGAAGGGAACCGCCGGAAAGATCGCCCAGAAGGGGGTGGAGGCCCTTGTTTCTCTGTTCGGCTCCAGGCCGGCCGACATCCTGGCTGCGGTTGGCCCTGCCATCGGCCGCTGTTGTTACGAGGTGGACGCCCCTGTGAAGGAGGCCTTCGGCAAAGGTGGCGGGTGCTGGGGGGAGTATGCCGTCGAAACCGCCGACGGTAAGTGGCAGCTCGACCTGTCGCTGGCAAACGTCCTCCAACTCCTGGACTCGGGCATTCCGCGGGAGAACATCGAAACGACGGAGATCTGCGTCTCATGCCAGAAGGACACCTTTTTTTCCTACCGGCGGGACAGCGGGGAGACGGGGCGGCAGATGGGGTTCATCATGCTGAAGTGACGGCAACTGGGGGCGGAAATCTCTGGCCAATCGGTGCCGATTCTGCTATAAAGCGGGTAACGCCCTTGTTCGCCCCGTGACATTTGCTGCACACAGGAGGCTCGAGATGACTAGGTTTTTTCATGCCGCTCTGGTGGTGGCGCTGCTCCTCGTGACGGTCGGCTGCGCCCAGAACTACTACAACGTCCCCCGTGAGTCGTACGAGAAGAAGGTCAGGGTGCTCGGGGTTGCCCCGATCTTCATGGACAGCGACTCTGACATCAGGATCCCGGAGCGGGATGCCCTTCTTGCCCTGATCAAGGATGCGAACCGGAAAAACGAAGCGGAACTGGTTGCCCGCCTCAGGGACACCGGATCGTATCTGGCGGTCCGGATGCCGGAAGTTCAGGCGGACCAGCTCTTTTCGACCCTCTTCTTCCGTCGGGAGCGCCGCTCCGACGCCGGTTTGCTCTACAACAAGTATTTCTACAAACAGCAGGAAGTGAAGGATTTCATCGAAAAGAACAACCTGGATGCGGTCATGCTGGTAACGGTGAGCGGTCTGACCAAGTCGGAAAAGGTCTATTCCAGTAACTACCTCTCCTACCTGGAGAGCGACTTCAATTTCCTGATCATGACGGCCCAGATCGTGGATGCCGGCGGGAACATCCTCTGGGAATACCCGAATTTCCAGCAGCGACCCATCGTGCTCCACCCCCTCCTGAACCTCCAGTACCCCGATTTCGACGAGGCGGAGGCAAACGTGACCGACAAGGTGGACGTCAAGGTGAAGACCATTCCCGGGGTGACGAGGGCCTTCGAAAAGTCCGTGAAGTCGTACCTGCAGCGGGATGCCAAGGTCTCCGCCCTCTACAGCGCGGTGTTCGACGACATGGTCGCCCTGCAGGAACCCGAATTCAGGTTTCCCTGGGACAAGAGGGAGCCGGTGAAGGGAGGAGAACAGCCGCGACCCGAACCGGTGGCAATGAAGAGCACCACCCCCGCGCCGGCGCCTGAACAGGTCAAGGGCGCGGCGCCCACCAAGGCCGCGCAGGAGGAATCCCAGGAGGAGCTTCCTGCGGAGACTCCCGTGTCGACCCCGGGGGAAATCAAGACCGAGACCCTCTCTCCGGCACCGAAGTAACCCGGCACCTCTGAAAACGAAAAGCCCGCACCGGACCACCGGCGCGGGCTTTTTTGTTGTGGCTCCCGGCGGCTCAGCCGCCGTAGTCGGCGGCGTGGTAGGAACTCCGCACGTACGGACCGCTCTCCACGTGTGAAAAACCCACTGCCAGCGCCTTCTCACGTAAGCGCTCGAATTGTGCCGGCTCGACAAAGGCGCGGACCGGATGGTGCCGTTTGCTCGGGGCGAGGTACTGCCCGATACTCAGATACGAGCAGCCGACCCGGCGCAGGTCGTGGAAGACCGCGAGCAGTTCTTCTTCGGTCTCACCCAGCCCGACCATCACCCCCGACTTGGTTCTGAGTGGCGGGGCGAGTTCGCGGAGCATCATGAGCACCTCCAGGGAGCGCCGGTAGTCGGCCCCTTCCCGGATATGGTAGAGGCGCGGGACGGTCTCCAGGTTGTGACCGACGATGTCCGGTTCCGCGCGGGCCACCAGGGCAAGGGCCTCCCGGTCCCCGCGGAAGTCGGGGATCAGGAGCTCGATCGCGGTTCGGGGAGAGGTCTTCCGTATCGCCGCGACGGTGGCGGCGTAGAGCGTTGCGCCCCCGTCCGGCAGGTCGTCTCGGGTCGGGCTCGTGATCACCACGTGCGAAAGTGCGAGGCGGCGGATCGCCTCCGCCACCCGCCCCGGTTCGTCGGGGTCGACCGGCAGCGGTGCCTCCTTCATGACGTTGCAGAAGGAGCAGAGGCGGGTGCAGATCCGGCCGAGGATCAGGAAGGTCGCCTGCTGCTGGCGGAAACACTCGGAGATGTTGGGGCAGCATGCCTCCTGGCAGACCGTGTGGAGCCGGAGGTCGCCGAGCATCCGGGTCATTTCGGCATGGGCGGCAGGGTTGATTCTCTTCTGGAGCCATTCAGGCTTGCGGGTAATTATCATCGAAAGTGCCAGGTTCTCATTTTCACGCTTTCACTCCGGTGCCAGGAGGGGGCGGGGAGCTCCCCGCCCCCTCCCATTGCCGCCAGTCGGCCCGACTATTTTCCGATTTCCAGCTTGATCTCCCGGACCGGGCCGAAGGTGGAGAGGGGTTTGTCGAACTGCTTGTCGTTCCCCACCACCACCAGGACCGCCGCGTTGGGGTGGAGGTAGGTGTGCGCAACCCGGAGCACGTCATCCTTGGTGACCCGTGCGATGTTGTCCCGGTATTTCTCGAGGTATCCCGGGGGGTAGCCGTAGAACTCCAGGCGCGCCTGCTGGCCGACCACGACCTCGGGCTTGGTGAAGCCGAAGATGAAGGAGTTGATGATGGCGTCCTTGGCGAGAGAGAGCTCCTGATCGGTGACCGGCGCGGCGGCCATGCCGGCGATGATGTTGCGCAGCAGGGTGACCGTCCGGACGGTGGACTCGCTCTTCGTCTCGGTTTCGTCAGCGATGGTGCCGATAAAGCGCTGTCCCACATTGACCTCGCTCTCCACGTTGTAGGCGAGCCCCTGGTTGGAGCGGATCTCCTGGGTCAGCCGGGAGGTGAACCCTCCTCCAAGGATGTAATTCATCACCCGGAGCGCATACATGTCCGGGTTGTTCTTGTCGATCCCCATCTCCCCCATCCGGATGACCGACTGGCTCACGTCCTTGCGGACAAACAGGATTTCCGGCTTCACGCGGGTGGAGGGCTCGTCAATCCGCGGGAAGTCCACCTCCTTCTTCGCCCACGAGCCGAACGTCGCGGTCAGCCGCTTCAGCAGCTCGTCCTTGCGGAAATCGCCGGATATCGCGAGGATGACAGAGTTTGGGTGGTAGTAACGTCGATGGAACGCTTCCATGTCGACGCGGCCGATGTTCTTTACCGTCGCGATGGTCGGGTGCCGCCCCAGCGGGTGTCCTGCATAGAGCGCCTTGTTCAGCTCCCGGTCGGCGACCCCCTTCGGGTCGTCGTTCTCGCGGCGTAGCGCCTCCACACTCGTGTTGATGGCGAGTTTCACCCGGTCTTCCCGGAAGGCGGGCGTCATCAGGACCTGGCCGTAAAGCTCCAGGGTCCGGTCGAGGTTCTTCGTGAGGGTCGTCATGGAGAGGTTACCGGAGTCGGCGCCGATCCCGGACTCGATGTGGGAGGCCATGAACTCCAGTTCGGCGTCCAGCTTCTCCGGCGGTGTATCCCGGGTCCCGCCGCTCCGCATGACCGCACCGGTGAGACCGGCGAGGCCGACCTTGTCGGCCGGCTCGTAGATGCTGCCGACGCGGACATACGCGGTCATGCTGACGATCGGGAGCTCGTGGTCCTCCAGCATGTAGACGACCATGCCGTTGCCGAGGACGACCCGCTCGCTCCGCGGTACCTCGAACTGCAGGGGAGGGAAGGTCATGGTGCGCGGGTTGGCGGTCACGGCGGGCGAAGCGCAGGAGACGAGAAGGATGATGGCGGCGAGGAGGATGACAAGCCTCGTGAATATGGTGATCATTGCTGCGCCCCCTCCTTCTTCATGATGAACCCGACCGCGCGGTTCTCCTCGACAAGGTATTTCTGCGCCACCCGGACGACGTCGGCCGGCGTCACCTTCGCCACCTTCTGGCGGTGCTCGATCAGGTAGCGCCAGCTCCCGGTGACCGCCTCGTACTCGGTCAGGTTGCGGGCCAGCCCGCCGTTGGAGCTCATCTGGCGGTATTCTTCATATTCGAGCGTGTTCAGGATCTGCTGCAGTTCCCGGTCGGTGACCGGCTCCGTCTTCAGCCGCTCCAGTTCCGCCTCGATCGCCTTCTCCACCTCGGCGGCGGTGTGGGGGGCGCGGGGGGTCGCTTCGATCACGAACAGGTTGGGATAGCGGCTGCCGGGACCGGTGAAGGTCCCCACCTCGGTGGCGAGCTGCTGCTCCACCACCAGTTTCTTGTAGAGGCGCGACGTCCTCCCCTCTGAGAGGAGCATGTCGATCACGTCGAACACGTAGTCGTCCGGGTGGGCGATGGCCGGTTTATGGAAGGCGATCAGGAGCTGCGGCTCGGCGTCTCCCATGACCTCGACCCGTTTTTCCCCCGCTTGGGGAGGCTCCACCGTCTCGACCGGCCCGACCGGCGTCTTCGGAGGGATGTTGCCGAAGTAGCGCTCCACCAGGGCGATGGTCGCCTCCGGGTCGATATCGCCGACGATGGCGACAATGGCGTTGTTCGGAGCGTAGTACTTGTGAAGGAACGCCTCCGCCTTGGCGCGGGAGAGGAAGGAGATGTCCGACATCCAGCCGATAGTCGGCTGGCCGTAGGGATGGGCCATGAACTCGGCCGCCTGGAAGGTTTCCCAGAGCCTTCCCATCGGCTCCGCCTCGGAGGAGCGGCGCCGCTCCTCGGCCACCACGTCCCGCTCGGTGTAGAATTCGCGCAGGACCGCGTTCTGCATCCGGTCCGACTCGATGGCGGCCCAGAGCTCCAGCTTGTTGGACGGGATGTTGATCAGGTAGGTGGTGCCGTCCTTGGCGGTGAAGGCGTTGTACCCCGCGCCGCCGTTGCGCGAGTAGATCACGGAGAATTCCTCCTTCACGACGTACTTCTCGGCCTCCGCCTCCAGCCGGTCGAGCTCCTTCTTCAGCTCGCCGATCCGCTTCGCGTCACCCTTCTCCCGCTTCGCCTGCTCCGCCATCATCTCCTGGGCGGTCTCCTCGATCTTGTCGAGAAGCGGCTTCTCCGCGGCGTAGTCGGTCGTGCCGAGGGTTGTCGTCCCCTTGAACAGCATGTGTTCCAGGAGGTGGGCGAGCCCCCGCTCGTCGCTCCGCTCGTCCACGCTCCCCACCTTGAAGCGGATCCAGGCGGCGACCGTCGGCGAGGTGTGGCGCTCCACCATCAGGAGTTTCAAGCCGTTGTTGAGGGTGTGCTCCCGCACCTTGTCCGCAAGCCCAGCGCCGAAGCAGGGGGGGACGAGGATGAGGAGCAGAATCGAGAGAAAGAAGAATCTCTGCAGCGCGTTCATTGGTTTACCTCGTAGAGTTATTTCCCCAGGGTCTTCTGCCCGGGCTTCCAGTTGAGCGGACAGAGTTCCCCGGTCTGGAGCGCCTCCAGGAGCCGGAGCGTCTCGTCGACGCTTCGGCCGACCGAGAGGTTGTTCACCGACATGTACTGGAGCACACCCTTATCGTCGATGAGGAAAAGCCCCCGCAGGGCTACCCCTTCACGCTCGTCGAGAACTCCGTACGCCCGCGCCGTCTCCTTCCTGATGTCCGACAGGAGGGGGTACTTCAGCTCTCCCAGGTCCCCTCGCTCGATCCATGCCTTGTGGGCCCACTTGCTGTCCACCGAGGCGCCCAGGATGACGGCGTTCTTCTCCCTGAATGTGTCGAGCGCCCCGTTGAAACCCTTGATCTCCGTCGGGCAGACAAAGGTGAAGTCGAGGGGGTAGAAGAAGAGGATCACCCACTTGCCGCGGTAGTCCGAAAGGCTCACTTTCTTGAAATCCTTGCCGACGACCGCCTCCAGCGTGAAATTCGGGGCCGCTTCACCCACCTTCGGCGACGGTGCCTGTACCGCCGGTCCGTGCTGTTCACCCATCGCCGCAGGTGAGGTGGCAGCCGTTCCGATACCCCCCAGAATGAAGGGTGCGGCCGCAAGTACCGGTACAAGCACTTTTCCGAGCAGCTTCATGATCGTCTCCCTTCGTATGTAAGGCACGGACTGGCCGGAGCAGTATCACTATAACCGCACGGAGGCGAGTTTGCAAGAGCCGACGCCGCCCTCTGCGAAAAAGGATTCTCCTTTCACCCGTTTTGTGGTAGAAAAATTGAAATTCTTGCAAAAATCGGGATTGCTTCGTCGTTTCTCCTCGCAATGACCGCGAGTGTCGCTTTTTGTCATTGCGAGCGAAGCGCGGCAATCTGGGTTTTGGGATTATTACACGATTACTAACAAAGGAGCGCACAATGAGCGAAGAAAAAAATCCCCAGGTCCTCATGGAAACCTCCATGGGGAACATCACCATCGAGCTGTTCAAGGAGAAGGCCCCGATAAGCGTGCGGAACTTCCTCTCCTATGTCAAGGAGGGGTTCTACGACGGCCTCATCTTCCACAGGGTGATCGGCAACTTCATGATCCAGGGTGGCGGGATGGATGAGAACATGCAGCAGAAAAAGACCAAGTTCGCCATCAAGAACGAGGCGGGGAACGGGCTCAAGAACACCCGCGGCACCCTCGCCATGGCCCGGACCGCCGTGGTGGACAGCGCCACCTCCCAGTTCTTCGTCAACGTGGTGGATAACGCCTTCCTCGACCACCGGGGAAAGACCCCCGACATGTTCGGCTACGCGGTGTTCGGCCAGGTGATCGACGGGATGGAGGTGGTGGACGCCATCCGCCAGGTGAAGACCGGGAACAGGGCGGGTCACGGCGACGTGCCTCTGGAGCCGGTGTTCATCACGTCGGCCAAGGTGATCGAGTAGGCTACGCCGTTATTCCGCGTGAAAGGCCGCCGGACAGGTTTCGGCGGCCTTTTGCGTTTACGGGACGAGCCGGGGAGCCGAGGGCGAGGGCGAGGTTTGGCTTGCCTAAAAGCGATAAAATCCGTAAAATGGTGGAAAGTTTCCTCGAAGGAGCAGAACCTGTCTTGATGTCCCGTTCGTTTCAGCGCTTTAAAACATCGATATCCCTCGTCGTCGCCCTCCTTTTCCTCACGACAAGCCTCGTCCCTCCCGCCCGGGCGCAAGGGAGTGCCCCCGTCACCTATCCGCTTCTCCCGGTCGGCTACACCTCCATCCGTGTCTTCGACAACCAGGGACGGTTCGTCGGCCGGATCCTGCCGGAGAAGCGGTACTGGGTCCCCATCGACCGGATCCCCGCCTTCCTGCAGAAGGCCGTGGTGGCCGTGGAGGACTCCCGTTTCTACGAGCACAACGGGATCGACGCCATCGGGATCGCCCGGGCGCTGGTGAAGGACGTGGCCAAGGGGAGGCTGGCCGAGGGGGGGTCGACCATCACCCAGCAGCTGATCAAGAACATGTACCTTTCCGGGGCGAAGACCATCGAGCGGAAGATCGAGGAAGCGCGGCTGGCGATGGACTTCGAGAAGAAATACAGCAAGCGGCAGATCCTGGAGATGTACTTCAACGAGATTTACTACGGCAACGGCGCGTGGGGGATCGCCCAGGCCGCCCGGCTCTATTTCGACAAGAGCCCGGAGGAACTGACCGACGCCGAGTGCGCCATGCTGGCGGGGGTGCAGAAGTCCCCCGGTCGTTACAACCCTTTGGGGAAGGGGGCTGATGTCGTGAAGCGGCGGGACGTGGTGCTGAGGCGGATGGTGGACCAGAACATGATCACCCCCCAGCAGCAGAAGTACCTCCGCGCCAACCCCCCCGCGGTGGTGCAGCCGGGGCAGGCCCCTTACTACCTCGCCCACGTCCGGAACAAGCTGGTCGAGCGGTACGGGGCGGACGTGCTCGAGCAGGGGGCGCTGGAGGTGACGACGGCGATGGACCTGAACCTGCAGAAGGCAGCGGAAAAGGCCGTGCGAGACGGCGTGAAAAAGATTTCCCCCCAGCTCCAGGGGGCGCTCATCTGTCTCGACCCCGTCAGCGGCGACGTCCTGGCGGCCGTCGGGGGGGTCGACTTCGCCAAGAGCCCCTACAACCGCGCCTTCTCCGCCAAGCGGCAACCCGGTTCGAGCATCAAGCCGCTCATCTACGCCGCCGCCCTGGACAAGGGGGTGACCGCTGCGAGCCTCTGGAGCGATGCGCCGGTCGCCTACAACCGGGGAAACGGTGAAGCGTGGAAGCCGACGAACTACGAAGGGAAGAGCTTCGGGGAGCTGACGCTGCGGCAGGCGCTCGCCCACTCCAACAACGTCATCGCGGTGAAGCTCCTGGATTCGATCGGGGTCCCGTACTTCGTCGACTTTGCCGGGAAGATGGGGCTTGCGCTCCGCAAGCCGAACGACCTCTCGCTCGCCCTCGGGACCGACGAGGTGACTCTCTCCGACCTGGTCCAGGCCTACGCCCCG
>DATJLB010000096.1:0-3569 GCA_035490915.1 Geobacteraceae bacterium | reverse complement strand
CCACGGGATCTTTTTCTTCGCCGTCGCCACTATTTACACCCTGCTCCTCGTCGAGGCCCGCCGCTACCGTTTCTTCGACGCCTACGAATACCGGGTGCGACTGTTGCACCAGTACTTCTTCTACGGCGTCCTCACCGGCGCCCCCGACCTGTCGGAAGACTCCTTCTGGGTGGCCGAGCTCGCCTCCGACCTGCGCTATCCCCAGTACAAAATGAGCTCCATCTATGCCCTCGGCCGCCGGTTGAAGGCAAACTACGTCTACCTCTTCACCATCCTGCTGGCCGCCTGGCTGTACAAGATCCAGCTCCACCCCCTCCCCGCCCGCACCTGGGAACAGTTCCTCGACCAGGCGTCGCTGTTCGGTCTCCCGGGCTGGAGCACCCTGACTTTCATCATCCTCTTCGTCGCGCACGCGGCCGTCCTGCTCCATATCGGCTGCAAGCCACTCGGGGGGCGGGACATCTTCGCGTCCGGGCAGTACGGAGGTGAAGAACGCCCCGACCACGGCTGACAGCCGATCGGAAACTGCCGCGTCGCCGGAAACAAAACGGGGAGAAGCCCTCGCAGGCCTCTCCCCGTCGTTCCTTCTTATAGCACCCGATTTCGCAACCCTGATCAGTCTTCCCCTTCGTCACCCGCCATCGAGTCGATATGGGCATATCTCGTCCGATGCGATACGCCATGCGTCCGTAACCAGATGTAGACAAAGAGAATGGCCGTTACCAGTGTGACCAGGAGCAAGCTGAAACCGGTTCCGAAGTAGCTTATGCCTGTCATGATGACGACCTCCTTTGCGTGCAACGTGCAAGCTTGCGTTGCGTCGAGTTAACGCCCTTCTTACTGTTAATTATAGCACACCTTGGGGCGGGCGGATGAAGGAAAAGCGGCGGCAGAACCGGGACGGCAGACAGCTGTGGCAGGCCGGTCGGTCAGACGGCCCCCGCCTTTGCGAGCAGTTTCGCCAGAGCCTCGGCGAGCTGACGGTAGCCGGTCGCATTGGGATGGATGTAATCGGACTTGAGCCCCCCCGTGCCGAGGATACGCGGGAGCGTGCCGCCGTCGTAGGGGATGTCGAACTCCTTCGCCACCTCACTGTACAACGGCGGCGGGGAGAGCGAGAGATCGGCCGCGGGCACCCCCACCAGCACGACCGCCACACCCCGCTCCCGCGCGGCTCGCACCATGACGCGCAGGTTCGTGACGAGCTGTTCCCTGCCCAGGTGCCGCAGGAGGTCGTTCCCGCCATGGCACAGGATCAAAAGCGCCGGCTTCTCCGCCTCCAGCAGTTCCGGGAGGCGGGCCGCACCGTCGGCGCTCACCTCTCCCGGCACGCCGCCGTTGACCACCTTTCTCGCGATGAGCTGCGCCAGCACCGCCGGGTAGCTGTCCGCCGGACCGGCACCGGTACCGTAGGTGATGCTGTCGCCGAAGGCGAGCACAACCCCGTCGGCGGGAAGCGGGGGGAGCTTCGGCGAAGCGGAGCAGCCGCCGAAGATGACCAGGGAGAAGACGAGGAGGAACCCGAGGGTGGCACTACGGAAGGGCGAAGGGAAAGCCATGGGTTGCCCTTACCAGCGGTTGGTGATCTCGACCAGGTGGTAGCCGAACTCGGTCTTGACCGGCCCGAGGACCTTCCCGATCTCGCCGGAGAAGACGACCTCGTCGAACTCGCGGACCATCTGCCCCTGGACGAAGGCGCCGAGGTCACCCCCACGCATGCGGGAGGGGCAGCGGGAATGGGCACGAGCAACGTCGGCGAAGTCGGCGCCGGCTTCGATCTCGGTCTTGAGTTCCAGGCATTCGGCCTCGGTGTCCACGAGGATGTGACGGGCGCTAGCAGACGGCATGGGGATCTCCTTGTGTGTGGTGACTGGCGTTTCGTCGTCAGTACGGCCGCAGCTGGGGGCCTGCGCCGATGTGCCAGTGGAGGTGCTTGGAGGACTGGTACTCCCCCAGGTTCGTGTAGACGCGGCACCCGCCGAAGCGGGCCATGAAATCGGCGGCGATCGTCTTGGCCGTCCGCATCAGCTCCAGGAGCAGGTCGTTGTCCGCCTCGTCCAGCGTGATCAGCGATTCGACGTGCTTCTTCGGTAGGAGGACGACGTGGTTTTCCCAGAGAGGGTTTGTGTGGTGGAAGGCGAAGACCCGCTCGTTCTCGAAGTAGACCGGGGCAGCGAGAGCCCCCTTAAGGACCTTTCCGCAGTAAAAGTCGCAGGCCGGGTCGGTCCGGCTTTCCGCTTCCTTGTCATCCGCTGCCAGGGCCGCTTCGATGCGGCGGTAGATGTCGTCGCCGTCCTTCCCCTTCACCTTTTTCCCTCCCACCAGGGCCACGGGCTGCTCGGCGCACGCCCCGCAGATCCCGAGGCACTTCTTCACCCTGGCGTCGATGCCGGGGTGCTCTTCCCGCAGGCGGCGCAGCACCTTCCCCTTCCCCTTGTTGTTGTCGCAGAACCGGACCTTCATGGCGCGACCGCCGGCGGCGGGGTGAAGACCCGCGTCCCGAGCTCGTTGTCGAGCATGAGGAGGCCGTAACCGTTGTCGCCGATCAGCTTCAGCTTGGTGATGATTTCCCGGTCGTTCTCCTCCTCCTCGATCTGCTCCGTGATGAACCAATGGAGGAAGATCTGGGTCGCGTGGTCCTTCTCCGCAACGGCGAGCTCGGCGAGCTCGTTGATCCACCGGGTGATCGACTGCTCGTGCTGCAGGGTCTTCTCGTACATGTCGAGAAGCGAGGCGAACGACGCGGGGGGCGCGGCCATCTCCTTCACCACCGCCTGTTCCCCCTGGCTGTTGATGTAGGTGTAGAATTTCATGAAGTGGGCCATCTCCTCCTGGTACTGAACCATGAACCAGTTCGCCGCCCCCTTGAACCCCATGGCGGCGGCAGCAGAGGAGATGTTGAGGTAGAGGTTCGCGGAGAAGAGTTCCTTGTTGAGGTGGGTGTTAAGTGCGGCGGCGACGGTGGTGTTTAGCATGGTACATACCTCCTGGATTGAATGTAGGAACAGTGTAGCACGGCTGGCAGGCGATGCCAGGAAGGCCTTACTTTTTGGGGAAACAGCGCACGCCCGGGAGGCCCTCCCTCATCCGGTGTTCACTACCATAATATACTGGCAGAAGCAAGGAGGCAAGACCGGCACACGGATGACACGGATTCTACGGATAAAATCAGATCATGCAAAGGGTTTTATCCGCCGTGATCCGTCCAATCCGTTAAATCGTGTGAGAGTGTTTCTTGTGCCGAGGAACGGGTGATTCCGGTGCCAGGCGAGATGCTGCTGCGCCGGCCAGTGAGAGGTTTGCGGGCAGGGTGATTTTCCCGTCTTTCATGCGCGCGAGCAGGAGGCGGATTTGCAGGAATTGTGGAGAAGGGTCTTACTATTTCTATGGATGTGCGGCCATCGTCTCCAGATTTCGCTTTAGTTCCGGGATCCGGCAAATTGGTCAATTTTAACTTTAAAAACGAAAGTGATCACGCGACGGCGCAACGACGCGACGAGAACCTTTTAAGCGCCTAACCCGATAACCACCCAGCCGTCCATTGCCACGGCGCTCCCTATCCCTTATGG
>DATJLB010000095.1:0-27281 GCA_035490915.1 Geobacteraceae bacterium | reverse complement strand
CCGAAGCCGACACAGGCAATATCCACGTCCATCGTCTGGCGTTCAACGGTCATCAGTCTTTCTCCGTTCATGGGAAGTAACCCACCTCGGTCCCCCCTTACCTTAAGGGGGGATGGAGTCCCCCTCCCCTTAAAAATAAGGGGAGGGGTGGGGAGGGGTTACTAAGCCGGGTAATCCAGCGCCTCGGGGATCATTACCTTGCTCACCGCCGCCGCGGCCCGGTCCTTGGCGAGCCGCGCGCCGGTGAGGCAGATGTCCAGCCGCTGGCGCAGGAGCATGAAGTTCTGGAGTGATTTCCGCGGGCAGGGGCCCGCCTTCGGCAGGTGCGAGCCGTCCGCCTCCACCGTGTTGCCGGTGGCCCTGCCGTAGTCGGCGATGCCGGGCATTATGCACTCCAGTGCGTCCAGTTGTTCCCCCTCGAAACAGGTTTCGACCGCGTCCCGGCACCAGTCGGGATGGCGGTTGTAGCCGTAGACCAGCTCGGCGCAGATCCGGCCCGCCTCGCCGGCCGAGCGGGCCGCCTGGACGTGGGCGAGATCGCTGAAGAAGTTGACGAAGCCCGCCAGCCCGGACGCCACGACGGGATTCTCGGGACCTTTCTCTTCCAGTTCCAGGGTGTCGAGGATCAGCTGGCGTGAGGCGAGGAGCCAGCAGAGGGCATCGACGAGCGGGAAGACCACGCCGTGCCGAGAGGAGTGGTAGAGCGGCTTCCCTTCGGCGTCCTTCGCCTTCTGGAGGTACTCTAAAGTCCAGAGCCAGAGCTCCATCGCGCTCGCCAGGGTGCAGGCGCCGGTCCCCGGCCGGCGGTTGGCGATCCCGCGCAGGTCCTTGATCCACTGGCGGTACTGGGTCAGGAAAAGCTCGTTGGTGACGGTGATCGAGAGCTGGCGGCGCTGCACCGCCTCGGGCCCCTCGTAGGTCGCCTCCAGCTGGGCGTCCATCCACTTCTGGCCGAGGAAGCCGGGGCAGTCCTCGGTGATGCCGTACCCTCCCATCAGGCTCACCGCCTCCCGCATCATGGTCGCGCCGTAGCCGGTGTTCCAGAGCTTGCAGGCGGGGCAGAGGACGTTCGTCAGCGAGTCGGTGATCAGGAACTGGACGAGGGTGTCGTTGGCTAGCTCCTCGAAGCGGGCCGCGTCCCTTTCCGCTGCGGGCTGCCGCTCCATCGCCAGGTATTCGAGCGCTCCCTTCTCCAGCTCCTTGAAGAGCTTCATCTGGGCGCGCGCCCCCTTGATGCCGCGCTCTTCGAGCACCCTGTCCTTTTCGCGCTCCAGCGGGTCGAACGTGTCGAACAGGCGCGCGGTGGCGAAGCCGAGGGCGGCCCCCGCCTCGCCGCTCGCCCAGACGTCCACGAGGCGCTGCAGGGCGTCTTCCTTCTGCTGGATCCCGAGATCGAAGCGCGGAGTGCCGGGGGAGCTTGCGCTGCCGCCCCGGAAGCGGCTCCGCTGGTAGCGGATCACCGGCTCGACGGCCGACAGCAACTTGGCCGTCGTCATGATGCCGACCGGGACGCGGGTGCGCCGGAAGACCGACTCGATCACGTCGCCGTGGCTGATGGTGGGGATGATGACGCCATCCTTGACGGTGTAGCCGCCGATGATCCGGCTGGCGGGGACCCGGAGGCTGAGGATCGGGTCGCTCGTCGAGGAGAGCTGGTGCACGAGCTTCAGCGTGGTCGCGCCGCGGTCGAACACGCCGGGATCGTCCTCTTCCAGGATGACCATGGCGCTCCCCTTGATCCGGTCGTCGTCGGAATCGACCGCCGCCGTCACGAAGTTGGCGAACCCCATGTTGGTGATGAACCGCCCCCGCTTCTCCACCTGCAGGATCGGCTCCTTTCCCTCCTCCCATTCCACGACGCGCATCTTGCCGGAAAGGACGCCGGTGTCGACGCCGACATAGGGGAGCGGCTCGGTCAGGGCGAAGGCGCCGCGCCACACCTTCCGGTCCTCGCCCGGGAGAGGCGGCACGCAGCGGCTCATGTAGGTGTGCCGCTGCTCCGGTGTCCCTTTTTCATGGATCGGGGAAAGGGCGAGGTTGCTTGCCAGGGAGCAGGTTGCGGCGCCACCGTCCACCCAGGAGAGCTCGAAGGCGACGAGCGCCAGGGCGAGGTTCTTCGGTCCCGGAATGAAGCCGCCGTCCTCCGGGTCCATGAAGACCGTGGTCAGCCCCACTTCGTCGAAACCGGTCAGGAGCTGGGCCTTCTTCTCGTTCCAATCATGGGTGTTGCGGACGCCGTCCGCCACCAGCCGCGCCACCGTCCCGCGTGCCAGCGACCGGGCGGACTGGACGACCATCTGCAGCTCGTAGCGGTCGCTGAAACGCCACATGATCTGGCGGACATCGTCCCCCGGAAGGGTGCTCATGTACTCCCTTGTACTCTCGCTGTTCTTCACATCCATGCGTTGCCTCCCTTGTGTTCTCGCGGGTTGTGGGTATACGGGTCCACCTGCTGTGAAAGCCGCGCCGATTCCACTGCAACGGATGTCTGGGGATCTCGTGCGGGGTAATTGTTGTTAGTTAATGAAATGAAGGGAATAAGGCAGCACACATGGTAATATGATCACGGTTCAGACGCAAGCGAAATTCACGCCGGTTGCGCAGACGGGCTCGGTAGGGAGCAGAAAAAAAGAAAGGGCGAATTGCTTCGCCCTTTCGGTACACCTGGATGGAATTTTGGCTTATCTCACCAGTTTCGACAAGCGCTTGAATTCGTCGGTCCCCGCCACCCTGAGGAGCTGGAACAAGGCGGCCTCGGTGGAGGTGATCACCGCCCCGGCCGCGGCGGCCGTCTCCATGCCGACGAACCAGTTGTCCTTGCGGCGGCTCATCACCGCGTCCCGGACCAGGTGGACGGTGTAGCCGGCGTCCAGGAGTTCCAGGACCGTCTGCAGGACGCAGACGTGGGTCTCCATACCCGTGACGATGATCTGGGGGCGCTTCAGCTCCCGGATTTTGTCGAGGAAGGCGTTGTCGCCGCAGCAGCTGAAGGTCATCTTCTCCAGGGCCGGCCCGGCGAGCTTTTCCTTGATGGCGGGGAGGGTTTCGCCGAGCCCCTTGACGTACTGCTCCGTCGCCACGACGGGAATCCCCATCTCCTGCGCCGCCTCCTGGAGCACGCCGATGTTGCCGGTCAGCCGCTCCAGCACCTTCTCGTCCATTGCCCGGCAGAGCTTCTCCTGCACGTCGACCACCACCAGGACGGCTTCGTTCCTGTCGAGAAAATACTTTTCCTTTATGCCCATTGTAACCCCCTTTGAAATCTGTGAACGGTAAACGGTGATCGGTGATTGGAGACCAGAAGCGGGTCAAACCGTTCACCGTTCACCGGTTCCTAGTCCTTTTTCACTTCGATGCCCAGGTCCTGGATCTTCTTCCTGAGCGTGTTCCGGTTGATCCCGAGGATGTCGGCCGCCTTCACCTGGTTCCCCCGGGTCTTCTCCAGGACGAACCGGATGAGGGGGCGCTCGACCTGTTCCAGGACCATGGTGTAGACGTCGCCGCTTTCCATCTTGTCCATGTTGGAAAAACTCCCCCGGAGCTTGATGTCGACGATCCCCTCCAGGGAGAGGTCTTCCCCCTGTGCCCGCTCGCCCCCCTTCCGCGGGGTGATCCCGGCGAAATCGGCGACCGTCAGGAGCGGGTCGGAGGAGAGGATGACGGCGCGCTTGATGGTGTTTTCCAGCTCCCGGATGTTGCCGGGCCAGGAGTAGGAGGCGAGGTGCCGGAGCACCTCAGGGGTGCACCGCTTCCGGGGGACCTCCAGCTCGGTGCAGCTCTTTTCGAGGAAGTAGTCGACCAGGAGCGGGATGTCCTCGCCCCGCTCCCGCAGCGGTGCCAGGTGGATCGGCACCACGTTCAGGCGGTAGAAGAGGTCCTCGCGGAACTCCTTCCGGTTCACCTTCTCCTCCAGGTCCTGGTTGGTGGCCGCCACGATCCGGACGTCCACCGTGAGGCTCTGGTTCCCTCCGGTCCGGATCACCTCCTTTTCCTGGAGGACACGCAGGATCTTCGCCTGGAGGTCGAGCGGCATGTCGCCGATCTCGTCGAGGAAGATGGTGCCGCCGTTCGCCTGCTCGAACTTGCCGAGCTTCCGCTCGACCGCGCCGGTGAAGGCGCCCTTCTCGAACCCGAACAGCTCGCTCTCCAGGAGCTCCTTCGGGATGGCGGCGCAGTTAAGGGCGATGAAGGGCTTGCCGAGCCGCCGCGAGTTGTAGTGGATGGCGCGGGCGATCAGCTCCTTGCCGGTCCCCGATTCTCCCTGGATCAGGACCGTCACGTCGGAGGGGGCCACCTTGCCGATGGTCTTGTAGACCTCCCGCATAGCGGGGGAGTTGCCGATGATGGTCTTCTCAGGCTGGTAGCGCTCCTTCAGCTCCTCCTTGAGTGAGCTCACCTGGGTGGTCATCTCCCGCGCCCGGTTGACCTTCTCCACGACAGCGTCGATCACGTCCAGGTCGAACGGCTTGGTGATGTAGTCGTACGCCCCCCGCTTCATCGCCTCCACGGCGTTTTTCATGCTCGCCTCGGCGGTCATGATCACCACCAGGAGCTCGCTCTTCAGCTCCCGGACGCGGTCAAGGAGCTCCAGCCCGGAAAGCCCCGGCATCTTGATGTCGAGGATCGCCAGGTCGTAGCTCTGCGAACGGATCAGCTTGAGCGCCTCGTCGCCGTCGGCGGCGAGGTCGACGGCAAACCCCTTCTTCTTCAGCGCCTTGGAAAGGACCCAGCGCATGCTCTCTTCATCGTCGGCGACGAGAATTCTCTGGATGGGCATAAAAACCTCGGTTCAACGTTCAATGTTCAACGTTCAACGTCAAAGTCCTTTACAGAAACTTTGAACCTTGAACGTTGAACCTTGAACGGGTTCTATTGAATTAACGGGAGCATTACCGTGAACGTGGTTCCTCTCCCCGGGTCCGTATCGACCTTGATCATCCCCCGGTGCTCCGAGACGATCTTCTGGCAGATGGCGAGGCCGAGCCCCGTCCCCTTCGCCTTGGTGGTGAAGAACGGGGTGTAGAGGTGCTCCAGCAGTTCCTTGTCAATCCCGGGACCGTCGTCGCTCACCTCCACGGCGACCATCCGGGAGCGCCGCTCCCAGTTCTGGGACATGCTGTAGTCCGACACCACCCGGCTCGCGACCTGGACCGTACCCGCTTCCCCCACCGCCTCCACCGCGTTCTTCACGAGGTTCAGGAAGAGTTGGGTGAGGTGCGCCTCGTCCGCCAGGATCGGGGGGATGCTCGGGTCGAACTGCTGGCGGAAGGTGATCTTCTTGTCCCGCGCCGCGCGCTTCTGCAGGACCAGGATATCACCCAGTACCTTGTGGAGGTTGACCCGACCGAACTCAATCTTGCGGGGGGAGGCGAGCTCCAGGAGCTCCTCCACGATCCGGTTGACGCGCCGCACCTCCTTGATCATCACCCGGGTGTAGTCCCGCAGCTCGCTCCCCTCGGGGAGCTCCTGCTCCAGGAGCTGGGCCGCCCCCTTGATCCCGCCGAGAGGGTTCTTGATCTCGTGGGCGAGCCCCACCGCCAGGGTCCCGAGGGCGGAAAGCCGGTCCGCCTGGCGCACCGCCCGCTCCAGGTCCCTGATGTTTGCCAGGTCGCGCAGCACCAGGATGGTGCCGACCTGCTCCCCGGTCTCCAGCAGGAGCGGCGAGGTGGTGGCGCTCACCGGGGTGGCGTGCCCCGTCTTCTTCAGAACCACGTTCTCGTGATCGGAGATGGTCATGCCGGAGGTGGCGGTCTTCTCTACCATCTCGATCAGGAGCTGCTCTCCCTTGAACACCTTGGCAAAGGAGTTCCCCTGGGCAAGCCGGCGGGAAACGCCGGCGATCTCCTCCGCCGCCGGGTTCATCAGGGCGACTTGCCCTGACGCGTCGAGGGCGATCACCCCGTCACCGACGCTGTCGATGATGTTCGCATAGAGGATGTCGGTTCTGCTGCGTGCGTCGCTCATGGTCCGTCCAGGTGAAAAAAGTGCTGCAGCGCCCGGATCAGCTCCGCCAGGTCCTGAAGCCGGTTGACGTCCGCCCGGAACTGGGCGGCTCCGGGGTTTCCGCGGGCATACCAGCAGAGGTGCTTCCGCATCTCCCGCAGGGCGACCCGCTCGCCGAAGGTCGCGACGAACATCTTCAGGTGCCGGAGGGTGGCGGCGCCGGTCTCGGCCGGTGTGGGGTAGCGCGGCTCCCGACCGGCGAGGATATCCGCCGCTTCCCGGAAGATCCACGGGTTTCCCAGCCCCCCCCGGGCGATCATCACGCCGTCACAGCCGGTCCGGTCGAGCATCGCGACCACGTCCTCGGGGGCGAAGAGGTCGCCGCTTCCGATCACCGGGATCCGGAGCGCCTCCTTAAGCTCGCGGATCCGCGTCCAGTCGGCCTTTCCCTCGAACATCTGGGTCCGGCTCCGGGGGTGGAGGGTGACGGCGTCGCACCCCTCCTCCTCGGCGAGCCGACCAATCTCCTGGAAGCTGTCCGCCCCGGTCTCCCAGCCGGTCCGGATTTTGATCGTCAGCGGCAGCGGGGTGGCCCGCCGCACTGCTCTCACGATGGCGGCGACCTTCGCCGGGTCCCGCAGGAGGGCGCTCCCGGCGCCGCTTCCCACTACCTTGCGGACCGGGCACCCCATGTTGAGGTCGATCAGGTCGCCGTAACCTGCGACGAGGCGCGCCCCTTCCGCCAAGAGCTCCGGGTCGTCACCGAACAGCTGGATGCCGAGCGGGCGGTCGGCGGGGGTGCTCCGGAGGAGCTCGAAGGTCTTCCTGCCGTCCCTAACCAGGCCGTTCACGCTCACCATCTCGGTAAAGCAGAGGGCCGCCCCCTGTTCCCGCGCCATAAGCCGCATCGGAAGGTTGGTGATCCCGGCCATCGGGGCGAGCATCAGGTTGTTGGCCAAGGCCAGCGGGCCGATTGTCAGGGGTCGCATCATCTGTATCTGTGTTTTGGTGCCTAAATTTTGGGCATACTAGCACAGGGGATGAAAAAGGCAAGGTTTTTTTACGGGGACTAAGAGATTTTGGTTGCTGTCGCAATGCGCTCACTGCCGTATTTCTGCAGCATGACCGCCCGCTCCTCTGGTCAATGCTACAGAACCGTGCGAATCAGCTCGACGGCCTCCTGCGGGGTGGCGGCCCGCAGGACCATTCCGTTACCGATGCGGTTGTAAAAGGCACGGGCCGTTTCGTCCGCCGCCAGGAGGATCACCGGCTTGCCGTTCTTCAGCGCCAGCGCGACCTCCGAGGCGGTGCCGGCCCCATCGACGCCGCACGCCACGACCACGTCCGCGGAGAGGACGATGACGTTGTTGCGGGCGTTTCCCAGTCCGGTCACCACCACAACGTCGACGCCGGGGGCGACCGACCCAACCGGCCCCGGCAGGATCCCGACCGTCAGGCTCCCCGCCACCTTCTTTGCCCCCTCGTTCACCGCGCGCATCACCCCTGCGTCCCTGCCGCCGCTCACGACGGCCCACCCTTCCCGGGCGATCAGCTCCCCGAGCATCCGCGCGTGGGACACCGCCGGCTCCATCCGGTCGTCGCCGCTGCCGACGACGGCTATCTGCTTTCTCCGGTTCATGTGCTCTCCCTTCTGATTGACTTTCTCGGCTGGGAAGGTTAACCTTGCGGCTGAACGCACAACGGCAGTGAAAGGGTGGGCATGGAAATCTTCGGCGGCTTCATGGTCATGCTGTCAATCCTCGGGTTCTTCCTGGCGGTCCTCTGGTTCATCCTCCCCTTCGTGATCTTTTCCATGAAGGGGAAGCAGGATCGGACGTTTGAACTCCTCGAATCCGTGGACCGGCGGTTGGCGGCGATCGAGCAGCGCCTCAACCAGCCGGCGACGGTCAGCGAGCCGGCTCCGCCGGCAGGTGGGCCCGATACCCCGCCCGCCGGATCGCCTCCGCCATCCCCCGGGGAGTGACCATCTTTCCGTCGTAGCGCACCCGGACCCGGTCGGTCGCAGGATCGACCCGCGCCTCGACGACGCCGTTCACCTTTTGCAGCGCCTGTTCGATCGCGGACGCGCAGGACGAACAGAACATTCCGCTCACCCCGATGACGGTTTCCTTCAGCTCCTGCGTGGCCGGTACGGCCGGTGCCGCAAGGAGCAGGAGGAGGACCGACCCCGCCGCGAGCCGGGCAACGGTTCTTCGTGCCGGAAGAAGTCTCATGCGGCCATCCGTCCCTTTTCCCTTTTTCCGATGTAGCTCACCAGACTATCCACCACCTCCGGGTCGAACTGGGTGCCGGCGCACTTCTGTAGTTCGGCGAGGGCGGCTGCGACGGAGAGCCCCTTCTTGTACGGGCGGGCCGAGACGATGGCGTCGAAGGAGTCGGCGACGGTGATGACCCGCGCTTCCAGCGGGATCGCCTTTCCCTTCAGCCCTGCGGGGTAGCCCTTGCCGTCGTACCGCTCATGGTGGTGGAGAATGCCGGGGAGGACGTCCTGCAGCTGAGCGATCGGGGCGAGGATGCCGACCCCCTTTTCCGGGTGGAGGCGCAGGGGGGGAAATTCGTCCTCGGAAAGCATCGCCGGCTTCTCCAGGAGCGCCTCGATGATCCCGATCTTGCCGATGTCGTGAAGGAGTCCCCCCAGTCTGATCCGTTCGATCGTCGCTTCATCGAGCCCCATCTCCGCAGCGATGGCGGCCGCGAGGTGCATGACCCGCTCGGAATGCCCCTTGGTCCAGGGGGACTTGGCATCGATTGCGTTGGCGAGGCTTGCCACGGTGTTGATGAAGAGTTCCCGCATCTCCTCGTAGAGCCGGGCATTTTCCAGGGCGACGGCCATCTGGGCGGCAACCTTCTCGATGGCGAACGCGTCCTCGGGACCGAACCGGCCGGGACGGCTGTCCCCGAGGAGCAGTACGCCGTTGGTCGATTCCTTGCCGGACAGGGGGATGGCGAGGAGCGACTCGACCCCCGCGTCCCTGAGGGCACGGTCCTGGGCACCGACGCGCTTGAGTCTTTTCAACGACGGAACGTAGCGGCTTTCTCCCTTGGCAAACACGGAACCGGCCAGGTTCTGTCCCGTCAGACGGGTGCCGGGGCCGAAGGTATCGGGGGCCACCACGTTGCTGGCGCGGGTGGCGCGGACGACCAGGTCTCCCTTCTCCTCGACCAGGACACCGACGAACTCGCACTGGACGATCCGCTCGATGTGCTCGATGGCCGTTTCGATGATCTTCGTATGGCTCAGGGAGGAAGAGATCGCCTTGTTGATCTCGTCCAGGGTGAAGATGACGTCTATCCGCCGCGCCATCTCCACCGCCATCTCCAGGGAGTTGTCGAACAGCCTGATGTGGCTGACCACCAGGGCGGCGTGGGAAATCATCAGCCTGATGGCGGCGATTTCGTCATCGGAGAACGGGGGGTAATCGTTGGCGCGTGCCACGAAGACCACCCCCGTCACCTGGTTCCGGACGATCATCGGCACCGCCAGCAGAGTGAGGTCCTGCAGGATGGCGCGGAGCTTCGGCGTCAGCAGGGACGACGCGCTGGCGTTCGGGATCAGCAGGTGTTGCTTTTTCCGGAGGATGTTTTTCAGGAGGGGGATCTTGTCGTGGGGGAGGGGCATCTCCCGAAACAGGGGGAGATAACGTGCCGGCAGGCCGCAGCTCCGTGCGGGGGCGAAGTCGTGCCGTTCCTGATCGAGGAGGTAGACGACCGCCCAGAGGGTCTTCATCGTACGCTTGAGCAGGCGGGAGAGCCCCTTCAGCACCTCGTCCACGTCGGCCAACCCGGTCAGCCGCTCAATTTCCTCCCGGTATGTTCCAAACCGCTTCGACATGGTATAATGGTACCACGTTTAGCGGAGAGGGAATGCCATATTTCTTGCCAAAGTTTCAATTTTTTATTACTATCCCCCATCCCTCATTAAACGGGGGATGGGCGCGCCGGTGCGCCATGTCTGTGAACAGAGGCAATCATGTATCGGGGAGGAGTGTGTAGATGGGGCTTTTAACGGGGAAGAAAGCGATAATTTTCGGGGTCGCGAACGAAAAGAGCATTGCCTGGGCGATCGCCGAGGCATTTAAAAGGGAAGGGGCCGAGCTTGCCCTGACGTATGCCAACGAGATGGTGGCAAAGCGGGTGATCCCCCTGGCGGAGAGCATCGGGGCGGAACTTGTACTTCCCTGCGACGTGCGGAGTGACGAGGACATCCGGTCGGTGTTCGCCGAGGTGAGGAAGGCGTGGGGGGGGCTCGACTGCCTCATCCATTCCATCGCCTTTGCCAACCGGGAGGAACTGAAGGGGTCGTTCCTCAACACCACGCGGGAAGGGTTTGCCCTGGCGCTCGACATCAGCGCCTACTCCCTGATCGCCCTGATGAAGGAGGCGGCCCCACTCATGGAGGGGCGTAACGGAAGCATCGTCGCCATGACCTACTACGGGGGACAGAAGGTGTTCCCGAGCTACAACGTGATGGGGGTGGCCAAGGCGGCCCTTGAGGCGAGCGTCAAGTACCTCGCCGAGGCTGTGGGACCTTCCGGCACCAGGGTCAACGCCATCTCCGCCGGACCCTTGAAAACCCTGGCCGCCGCCGGGGTTGGGGGATTCAACCAGATCGCAGGTCATGTGGCGGAAAAGGCCCCGCTGCGCCGCAACATCAGCCAGGAAGAGGTGGCAGGCACCGCGCTCTATCTCTGCAGCTCCCTCTCCAGCGCCGTCACCGGCGAAATCCATTTCGTCGACTGCGGCTACAACATCATCGGACTGTAAAACCTTTGGTTCTAAGTTCAAGGTTCAAGGTTCAAAGTTAAAAAACCTTGAACCTTGAACCTTGAACCAGGCGGAGGTCGGAAGATCAAACAACTGCACGGCAATCTCACCGGCCTGAAGCCGAGCCAGATCAAGGGGCTGGAACGGCTCTACCGCCGCCGTATCCCCCCCGCCGAGGTTGTCACCCTCGAACTGGCCCGGGCGCTGACCGACCTCTCCCAGGAGATCCGCCGGCAGATCGGCATCCTGGTGAACCGGATCGGCGAGATCGAGTACGTCATAGTCGGGAACGAACGGGAGATCATGATCCCCGAGCTCGCCGACTATCCCCTCGGCAGGAGGCTCCTGCGGGGGTTGAGGCTCGTCCATACCCACCTCCGGGGGGAGCCCGTCTCCGAGGACGACCTGACCGACCTCGCGATGCTCCGCCTCGACCTCGTCGCCGCCCTGAAGCTTTCCCCACTCCCCGAACCCGCCATCCAGATCGCCGCGCTCGTCCCCTCTCCAACCGCCCAGAACCCGTACCAGGTGGAACCGGCCGTTCCATTCGGGCGCTTCCGGCTTGACTTTGCCCATTTTGTCGAAACCCTCGAGACTTCCCTGGAGCGGGAGACGAAAAGAGGGGAGGAGGTGAAGGGGGGAGAACGGGGGATACTGATTTCGGTGACGAGCCATCCCCAGGCGGAAGCGGAAGACTCCATCGACGAACTGAAGGAGCTGGCTCGCACCGCCGGGGTCGAGGTCCTCGACACGGTGATCCAGCGGCCGCGCCAGTTCAACCCCCGTTTCCTGATGGGGGAGGGGAAGATGCGTGAGGTGGTGATCCGGGCGCTGCGGCTCGGCGCCACCCTCCTCGTGTTCGACCAGGAACTCTCCCCGGCCCAGGTCCGCTCCATCTCCGCCATGACGGAGCTGAAGGTGATCGACCGGAGCCAGCTTATCCTCGACATCTTCGCCCGGCGGGCCACGAGCCTCGACGGGAAGGTGCAGGTGGAACTTGCACAGCTGAAGTACCTCCTCCCCCGGCTGACCGGGAGGGGGGTGCAGATGTCGCGGCTCATGGGGGGGATTGGCGGGCGCGGGCCGGGGGAGACCAAGCTGGAGATCGACCGGCGGCGGATCCGCGACCGGATCGCCCGGCTCGAACGGGAGCTGGACGATCTCTCCCGCAACCGTTACCAGCGCCGCCAGAAGCGGGTGAAGGCGGGGGTCCCGATCGTCTCCATCGTCGGCTACACCAACGCGGGGAAGTCGACGCTGCTCAACACCCTGACCAAAAGCTCCGTCTTCACCGAGAATCTCCTGTTCGCCACCCTTGACACCTCCACCCGGAGGCTCCGCTTCCCGCGGGAGCGGGAGGTGATCATCACCGACACGGTCGGCTTCATCCGCTCCCTCCCAAAATCGTTGATGGGGGCGTTCAAGGCGACCTTGGAGGAGCTCCAGGACGCCGACCTCCTCCTCCACCTGGTCGACTGTGCCAACCCCCGCTTCGAGGAGCAGGTCAATCAGGTGGAACAGATCCTCGCCGAACTGGAGCTGTCTGACAAGCCGCGGCTCCTCGTCTTCAACAAGACCGACCTCCTGCCGGAGCAGAAACGGCGCGACCCCCTCGCCTTCATGAAGGTCCGGCACCTGGCGCACCGTCTCGGCGCCATTTCCGTTTCCGCGCGGGACGCGGCGAGCCTCGAGCCGCTCCTCGCCGAGATGGAGCGGCGCTTCTGGGGAAAGGGGGGGATTGACATCGAATAAAAAATTTTCTATAATTATCCTCCCGGTTGGTTTCCCCTGTTTTCCCACGCCCCTCTCCGTTCCCGATGAGCATCAAGCCCTCCGAGGTGCATAACATCGGAGGGGTGCCGAAGCAAGCTGGTGCAAGACCTGCAACCCTATGAGAACAACAGCGCGCATCCACATAGCAGCCCTTGCTGCGGTCCTGCTCGTGTACGCTCCCTTCTTCCGGGAGTGTCCGGTCTTTGGAGCCTCCTCCGTCGGGGAGGAACTGCGCCTGACCGGCGACCAGGGCGAAGGCCATGACAAGGTCGCCTCTCTGGCACCGGAGGCGAGCCTCTCCAAGGCCCTCGACCTTCCCCCGTCCGAGTTCTTCACAACCGACGAGCCGGATCGGGGGACGGGGGATTTCGAGTTGAAGCTGCCGGAAGAGGATCTCCCCGATTCGGACATCCCCCTTACCCTGAACAGCAAGGTAGAGTACTTCATCACCTATTTCCAGACGAGCGCCCGCGAAGTCTTTGCCCGCTGGCTCTCCCGCTCCGAGCGGTACATCCCGATGATGAAGGAGGTCCTCAAGAAGGACGGGCTCCCTGAGGACCTGGTCTATCTCGCCATGATAGAGAGCGGCTTTTCCCCCCGCGCCTATTCCTCCGCAAGCGCCGTCGGTCCCTGGCAGTTCATGTCCGGCACCGGCAAGCGCTACGCGCTACGGATCGACCAGTGGATCGACGAGCGGCGCGACCCGCTCAAATCCACCACTGCCGCCGCCATGTACCTCAAGGAGTTGTACGGCTTGTTCAACAACGACTGGTACCTTGCGGCCGCCGGATACAATGCCGGAGAGAACAAGATCCTCCGGGCGATCGAAATTTACAACAGCAAGGACTTCTGGCAGCTTTCCAAAGGGTCCTACCTGAAGCGGGAGACCAAGGACTACGTGCCGCGTCTCCTGGCGGCCGCCATCATTGCCAAGGACCCGGCCAAGTACGGCTTTTCCGACGTGGCCTACCTTGCCCCGATCGAGCTCGACACGGTTGTCATTCCGAGCCGGACCGACCTGGAGCTGGTTGCCAGGATCTGCGACGTCCCGTACCAGACCATCCGTGACCTGAACCCGGAACTGCGCCGCTGGTGCACCCCCCCCGACTACCCGAGCTACGAGCTGAAGATTCCCCGTGGGAAGAAGGCGCTCTTCGAGGCGGAATACGCCAAGATCCCCGCGGGGCAGCGCTACACCGAGAAGGTCCTCTACTCCCGCTACCGGGCGACGAAGCGTGATACGCTTGCCTCGGTGGCGCGCCGTTTCGGCACGACCCCCCAGACGCTTGCGGAGTTGAACCGTCTCGGCAAGGGGGCGCGCTTGAAGGGGAGGTTCCTGACCGTCCCGGTGAAGCCGCAGGAAGAGCGCGTTGCCGAAGCGCAGCCCCGTTCCGGCAAGGGAGCGCAGGACGGCAAGGAATTCAAAAAGTACTACACGGTGAAAAAGGGGGATACCCTTGCTTCCCTGGCAAAAAGGTTCAACGTCTCTGCGAAGTTCCTCGCCGCCTGGAACAACCTCAAGACAAAGGTGGCGCTTCGTCCGGGAAAGCGGATCATCGTCGCCAGATATGTGGAGAAACAGGGTGCGATGAAGCCGGTGGATGAAAACAGTTGAAAGTTTTGAGTTTTGAATGAAAGGCAAAGGCCTACAAACCCATTCGCTCTTCAACCCAAAACTCAAAACTCAAAACTCAAAACTCAAAACTCAAAACTCATACTGCCTTAGAAAGGATACAGATACGATGTACA
Source organism: Geobacteraceae bacterium (assembly GCA_035490915.1). Taxonomy (GTDB): domain Bacteria; phylum Desulfobacterota; class Desulfuromonadia; order Geobacterales; family Geobacteraceae; genus JAMPXD01. Next base: position 13,031 of record DATJLB010000095.1, on the reverse strand, counting down.
ACATCCTGCTTTCCGTAGGGGTGGCGGTTGCCACCTTTCTGCTGTTGAAATTCGCCGCCGGGCTTTCGTGGTGGATCGCCCTGCCGGTCGCCATTCTCCTCTTCATGGGGGTCTTTTACCTGATCTCCCGGATCGTGATGAAGAAGGTGATGGCCGTCATGGAGACCGCCACCAGGGACCTCCAGGCCCAGCGGGTAGAGAAGGGGATACGCGAGCTGCAGGGCGCCTTCAAGTACGGCAAATGGCAGATCTACGTCACCGGCCAGCTCAACGCCCAGATTGGCATGATCCACTATATGAAGCGGGACTTCACCGCTGCCTTCCCCTATCTGGAAAAGTCCTTCTTCAAGAACTGGGTGGCGATGGGGATGCTGGCGATCACCTACATGAAGCGCAACAAGAAGGACAAGATGCGGGAGACCTTCGAGAAGGCGGTTCAGGCAACCCCCAAGGAGTCGCTCCTCTGGAACCTTTATGCCTACTGCCTCTGCGAGACCGACGATACCGGCAAGGCGAAGGCCGTTCTGGAGCGGGGGGTGAAGAAACTCCCCGGGGACGAGAAGTGTAAGCAGAACCTGGAACTCCTCCGGGAGGGGAAAAAGATGAAGATGAAAGGGTTCGGCGAGATGTGGCTCCAGTTCCACCTGGAGAGCATCGGCACCATCCAGAAGCAGCAGATGGCTGCGATGGGGGGAATGAAGCGGCGAATCGTCAGAAGATAAAGCCGCACGTCATCGAAAAGCACAAAGGGGCCGCATGGTCCCTTTTTTTGTACGCCGGCAACTGTCTGCCCGCTTGCGAGCGGGGCTTGACGGACTAATCCCGATTGCGGAATAGTGACAGGAGGACTATCATGCTCCAGATTATGAAAATTGCCGTGATAAAAATTTTCATGGTCGCCCAGGTCCGCCGATGCCTGAGGGCATTGATAATGTAAGCACTTTTATACATGAATTATAAATCACGGGTGCCGGATGTAAATAATTTAATTTATTGTTTAACCGCGCTCATTGCGCATATGGCCAGGCGCCGACCTCTCATTGACTTTGCCTCCCCCTGTTGTTAGAATTATCACGCAACGGAGCCGCCATGACCGATCTGATCAAAACCCTGGCCGTTCTTGCCGTCCTTATCTTCCTTCTGCGCCGCAGGGTCTATCTCGGAACGGTCATGGGGGTGGGGGCGCTGCTTCTGGCGCTCCTCTACCTGACCCCACCGTCGCCTTCCTTGGCGGAGTCTACCGCGCGGTGATGGCACCCGATTCGATGAAGATGACCGGCATGCTGGTGTTCACCATGATCATGGAGAACATCCTGCGCAAGACGATGGGGCATGGCAAGGCCCTGGCTGCCTTCACCCTCTCCGTGGCCCCCATTGTCCTGACTCTGGTTCTCGTGGTCCTTCTCGGAGTAAATCCGCTGGCGGCGATGGGAGGGGTGACCGGGGGTGAGCCGCCGTCGCCGGGGCTGCTGGCGCTGGCGTTCGGCAGCGGCTTTGCCGGAGTGATGCTCTCGCCGGTCCATCTCTGCCTGGTCCTGACCAGGGAATACTTCAATGCTGACATGGCAAGGGTCTATAACCGGCTCTGGCTGCCGTCGGCGCTGGTCTTGGCTGCGGGGATGGTGCCGCTCTTCCTTATACGATGAACATGACCACGGGCGCTGAACGCGTCCATGACCAAGGAGGCCGTATGTCGAAAAGAATGCTGACCATTATGATCCTGTTCTGGAGCGCAGTTTCCCTGGCGGGGTGTGTTTCCATGGGGAAGTACGAGCAGAAGGAGAAGGAAGCGACTGACCTGTCCCAGAGCCTGAAGGACCTGCAGCAGAAATACGCCGACCTGCAGAAGGAGAACGCCGACCTGAAGGCTCGGGTGGCCAAGCTGACCGGCGACCTGACGCAGGCGAGCGGGGAGCGGGACCGGCTGGCGGAGAGCAAAAAGGGGCTGGAGGAGTCGCTCAAGTCGACTTCCGACGCGAAGAACAAGAAGATCGCCGAGCTGAGCCAGCGGATCGGCGACCTGGAAAAGGACAACGCCGCTCTCAAGGACGAGATCGCCAACCTCCGCAAGGCGAAGGAGGAGGAGGTTCAGAAGACCAGCAAGACCTATGAGGACATGCTGGAGAAGATGAAGAATGAAATCTCCCAGGGACAGGTCACCATCTCGGAACTGAAGGGAAAGCTGACGGTTAACATGCTCAACGCGATCCTGTTCGATTCCGGCAAGGCAGAGGTGAAGCCGGAGGGGGTGGAGGTGCTGAAGAAGGTGATCGACATCCTTAAAAACGTCAAGGATAAGGCGATCCGGATTGAGGGGCACACCGACAACGTCCAGATCGTCGGCGCGCTGGCGGCAAAATACCAGACCAACTGGGAGCTCTCGGCGGCACGCGCCATCAACGTCACCCGTTACCTCCAGAGCCAGGGGATAGATCCCTCCCTGCTGGCCGCTGTCGCCTACGGCGAGTTCCATCCCGTGGCGTCAAACGATACGGAAGAGGGGAAGGCGAAGAACAGGCGGATCGAGATCATCCTCATCCCTAAAGAGTGATCCCCCCTTCGGTACTGGCGGATTGTGAGCCTATGAAGAAAGAGAAGAAGCCGGGAATACAACAGAAGGACTTTGCCAGTCGTCCCTTCGGCCTGCTGAAAGGGGTGCGCACGGAGCGGCAGGCAGAGCCCCCCCGTACGGAGCAGGCGGTGAAGGCGCCTCCCGCGAAGCCGGAGACCTCAGCTGCCGACGCGGACCTCTTCCTCCGGGCGGTGGAGGGGGTGAAGCGGCTCCACCCGGCCCCGGAGCCTAAGAAGAGCGGCGCGCCCTCTCCCCCCAAGCCATTGCGCCTCGACGAGGAGGAGCGGGCCGTGTTTCTCCGGGCGCTGGAAAACCTCAAGCTCGACGTCACTTTTCAGGACGAACTCCCGGACGAGGAAAGAGGCGGACGGCCACTTCACGTCAACAGGCTGCGACAGGTCAAGCGCGGGACGATACGGATCGATTTCCAGCTCGATCTCCACGGTCTCACGAGGGACGAGGCGCTGCAAGCTCTATCGACATTCATTGCCGGCGCGTACAACCGCGGTCAGAAGGCAGTACTGGTGATAACCGGCAAGGGGAACAGGTCTCCCGGCGAGCCGGTCCTGCAGGGGGCCGTAACGGGCTGGCTCCGGGAACGGGGAAAGGGGATGGTCGCAGAGTTCGCCCCCGCGCCGCGCGAGTTGGGGGGGAGCGGGGCGTTCGTGGTTTTTCTGAAGGAGAAAAACAGTGTACGTTGAACGGCGGCGTACCGTCCAGACTATGTGATAAGGAGGTGCCATGGACAGGAGGGCGTTTCTCAGGATTTTGGGGCTGTTTCCCATCGCGTATCACTGGCTGCTCAGGGATCTCGCGGCGGCAGGGCAACCGGTGGTGGCGGTTGCCGAAGGGGCGAACCACGCTCAGACGACCCGCAATGCCATTGCCGCGCTCGGCGGGATCGGTCGGTTCGTGAAGCCGGGGGCCACCGTGGTGGTGAAACCGAACATGGGGTGGGACCGGAGTGCGGAACAGGGGGCCAACACCCATCCGGAGGTGGTGCGGGCGGTGGTGGAGGAGTGCCTCAAGGCGGGTGCCAAGAAGGTCAAGGTCTTCGACCGGACCTGCAACGACGAACGGCGCTGCTATGTCAACAGCGGCATCGAGCCGGCCCTCAAGGGGCTGAAGAACGTCGAGGTGAAGCACCTGGAGAGTGAGCGCTTCAGGAAGGTGGCGCTGAACGGCAAGGTGATCAAGGAGTGGGAGCTCTACGGAGAGGCGCTGTCGGCGGATGTCTACATCAACGTCCCGGTGGCGAAGCACCACGGCTTGGCGAAGCTCACGCTCGGTCTCAAGAACGTCATGGGGATCATGGGGGGGAATCGCGGCTCCATCCACAAGAACATCGATGTGGCCCTGGCCGATATCAACGCAGTCTTCAGGCCCCACCTGACGATCATCGACGCGACCCGGATCCTGACCGCCCACGGCCCCCAGGGGGGTGATCTCAAGGACGTCAAGGTCCTCAACAAGGTGATCGCCTCCACCGACATCGTCGCGGCCGACGCGTACGCCACCACCCTCTTCGGTCTGAAGCCGGAGGATATCGCGGTGACCGTAGCGGCCCACAGGCGGGGGATCGGCGAGATGGATCTGAAGAAAGTGCGGATCGTTAAGGTCTAGGTCGTGCCTGCCATGAAAAAGATCACCTCCGCCCGCATCTCCCAGCTTCTCTTCCTCGCCCTCTTCGTCGTCATGTTCCTCCAGACTGAGTACCGGGGGAGCGACCGGCTCGGCGTGGCGGTGAACGCGTTCTTCCGCGCCAACCCGCTCACGGCGGCAAGCACCCTGCTGGCTGCGAAGGGATGGGTGCCGCTCCTCCTTCCGGGGGTGCTCGTCCTCGTCCTCTCGGCATTCCTCGGCCGCTTCTTCTGCGGCTGGCTCTGCCCGCTCGGCACGGTGCTCGACCTCGTGACCGGCCGGATCCGCAAGACCTCGCCGGTCAGGTGGCTCAAGGGGAGCGTCAAGTACTGGCTCCTCCTGCCGCTCCTCGTGGCGTCCCTCTTCAACCTCAACCTGGCCGGGCTCCTCGACCCGATCGCCATCCTGGTCCGGGCGCTCACCTTCTTTTTCCATCCCCTCCTCGGCGAGACGGTCCGTACCGGCTGGGTGGGGCTCTATCACCTCATCGGCGATCGGCGCGACCTGCTTGACCCGGGGTACCGGGTTGTCAGGGATTATCTCCTGCCATTCCGGGAAACCCTCTACCCGCTCGCCTTCCTGTCGGCCCTCGTCTTCACAGCCATCGTCTGGCTGGAGCGGTTCGAGACCCGTAACTGGTGCCGAAACCTCTGCCCCCTCGGCACCCTTCTCGGGCTCGTGTCCCGCCTTTCCACATTCAGCAGGGTACCGGCCCGGCTTTGCGCCGATTGCCAGGAGTGCGCACGTCTCTGCCCCACATCATTCGACCGGGAGATCCTCCAGCAGGAGGAGTGCATCCTCTGCATGGAGTGCCAGCTGCACTGTCCCAACGGGCGGGTCAGCTTCCGCCTTGCCGGCGCAAGATCCGCCGCCGGTGGGCCGGTCATGGAGCGCCGGGTCTTCATCGGCGGCCTGGTCGGGGGCTTCTTTCTCGCCCGTCTCTTCCGGTTCCGCGATCCTTCCGCCCAAGCCCGGCTCCTGCGGCCACCGGGGGTGCGGAGCGAGGAGGAATTCCTGAAGAAGTGCGTCCGTTGCGGCGAGTGCATGAAGGTCTGTCTCCGGAGCGCCCTCTACCCCTCATTTTCCCAGGCCGGCATAGAGGGGCTCTACACGCCGCTTCTCATCCCGCGACTCGGCTACTGCGAGTACAACTGCACCCTGTGTGGCCAGGTCTGCCCGACCGGCGCCATCCCCAGCCTTCCGCGGGAGGAGAAGAAGAGGCAGGTGATCGGCAAGGCGGTGTTCGACAAGAACCACTGTCTCCCCTTCGCCAAGCGGATCGACTGCATCGTCTGCGAGGAGCACTGCCCGATCCCGCAGAAGGCGATCCGCTCTGAACTCGCGATGCTCACCGGCTTCGATGGCCGGCAGACGCAGGTCAAGCTCCCCTATGTGGTGGACGATCTCTGCAACGGCTGCGGGATCTGCGAAAACGTCTGCCCGCTGGAAGGAAAGGCGGGTATCGAGGTGTTCGCGGTGAAGGACCGGACCCCCCTGAAAGCCGCGGACGAACGGACTGCGCCGCTGGAGGCCGATCCGTACCGGTAAAGCCCCTGGGCAACGAAGCTTTCCTGCGCACGGCAAGTCTTTTTCCCCTCAGCCTCTCTCCGCGACAACCTTTCCCGGTCGGTGTTTCACTGTAAATAAAAAAATTTATTGTGGTGAAATATTGTTTTTGGTATAGTTTTTTCGATTGTACCGGCCCACACCTTGAGGAGCAGACGATGACCAAGGGTAAATTTGTCGTTTTCGAAGGGATCTACGGTTCGAGCAAGGTCATCGTCCCTCTTGTCAACAGGCTGCGGGAGGCTCTGGTGGGGCAGGGAAAAGATGTGTACGAAATCGACAGCCCGGACAGCGGGCGTGCTCAGCTGATGGGTGCCCAGGAGCTGGACGGCAACTGGCATTACGGCATTTTCGTTGCAGACTTTTTCTTTGAACTCGCTTCGAGGGCACGCGTTTGTGCGGCCGTCCGGCAGGAGTTGGAGGGGGGGAAGGTTGTCCTGTGCAAGAACTTCACGCTTTCATCCATCGTGTACGCCCGCCTCAAGGGGCATGACTGGTTTAGCGAGGACCTCTACAACTTTGAAGCCCGCGCCCGGAGCTTCGGGTTCGGGGTAAAGGTCGTTCCGGACCTCACTGTTTTTCTGGACGTCTCCCCCGAATTCGCCGCAGAGGCGCTCGGCGCAAGGATCACCGGCCATTTTGTTCCCGCCGATTTGATCACGCAACGGAAATATTTCCACGAAGAACTGGCAAAGCTGCCGAAAGAAAAGATGCGAATCATCAACGCGGAGCGGCGGGAGGATGAGGTTTTCGCCGAAGCTCTCGCAGCGGTTCAATCCCTCCTGATGGGCTAGCCACGACTTTCTCGGTTCACGTCTGTAGCGCATTCTTTCCTGTCCATTCACAGCAATCATTCACTGTCACCTTTTTTTCGCAAGAATTGACTTGTGAATGCACGCACATTGGTTTATTTTTGTAAACATGTGTTTGATTTATGCATACGGGGGCTACTGATGGACGATAAGGCGATGAAAAAGATCCTAGTTGTCGACGATGAACAGTCCATTCTGTTGAGCATGTTCCATGCCCTGAAAACAGACGGGGTGGAGGTGATTACGAGCAACGAAATCGAGCAGGCTGAAGAGGCTCTGGAGACAACGCACTTCGACCTCGTGATCGCCGACATACGGATGTCGGGCGTCAGCGGCATAGAAGGACTGGAGCTCCTCACCTACATCAAGCAGCGCTTCGACACCGAAGTAATCATCATGACGGGATACGGCACTGAAGAGATCGAGGCCGAGGCGTATCGGCGCGGAGCTCTGCGCTATTTCAGCAAGCCGGTTGATTTCGTCGAGCTGCTGAGGCTTGTTGAATCACGGGGGATTCCAACAAAGGATTACAGATCGATGCAAAAGATTTGACAGAGTGCGCTTCTCAGAGCTCGAAGAGCAACGATTCGGCGATGGTGAGGCGCCCCCTCCCAACGAGGTCCCCCCGGGAAAATTCAGCGACAAACAGAGCGTTGACGGCCGTGAGGGCGGTGTTGAGGCGGTCAAGGTCGATGACGGCGTGCCCCGGCAGGGAGCCGACCCCTTGGAAGTTCAAGGGGCAGAAATCCACGGCCCGCTTCTCGTCCTGAATCGTGAGGAGGGGGAGACCGTGGGTGCGGCAGATGATCGGACGCGCGGCGTACAGGAGGCAGCGGCCCTCCTCCAGGAGCGGGCAGGGAGCGTCAGACGGGCTCAGACGGACGAGCTCCCGGATGCGCGAGGCTTCCACTGTGGGGAGGTTGCGTAAGGCTGCTGCCAGGGCGATCCCTTCCACCGGGAAGAGGGAGATATGCCGGCAGCAGCCGGCGCACCCCGGGCGGCAGGCGATGGCCGCGCCGAACTGACCGGTGATCTCCGCACAGAGTTCATCCACCCGCGTCACGAGGGTATGGTAATTGCCGAGGTCCCGCACGATACGCTTCACTCCTTACGGGTCGTTGCCCCGTCCAACTCCTGCAGCACCTTTGCCTTTTCCCGCTCATAGTCTCCAAGGGTTATCCCACCCCGTTCCAGCTTTTTCTTCAGCAGCCGTAGCCGCTCCCCCCGCTCGGCTGCCGGCGACATTTTCTCCGTGCCGGCCGGCTGTTTTTCTCCGCGCTCCCTGAGGCGGCTTGCCTCGGCCTTGATGTCCACCAGGTCCATCTTCAGTTCGGCGTTGCCGTACCAGTGGGTGTAGGCGGGATTCTGATGATACGCCCCTTTGACGGTTCGGGCGTAGTCGTACTTCTTCATTTTGAACAGCAGCCGCTCGATGTGGGACGTGTCTTCGTAGAGCATCTGGTTATCGGTAACCAGGGTTTGCCCGCTGACCGGGTGAGGGGGGCGCTGGGATGGCATCGGATCGAGCATACCCCGGTCGAACAGGTCCCAGACGACCCCTTCGGCCTCTTTCAGGACCGAAAGGCTCTGCCGGAGGATGGCGTCGTCGCGTTCCAATTCCCGGCGGGCGAAGGACGGCGCATGACACCGGCTGCAGACCGTGAGCATGGCCGCGCGCGAAGGTCCCGCCTTCTCGGGAGGATAGGGGATGCTTCCCGAGTTCTTGGTGATGCCGACGGAGACGTCGTGGGAGCCTTCTGCCATGTGGCAGGTCTGACAGGTGGGACCGCTCTGGGAACCGATGGTTGCGAAGATGGTGCCGTGCAGCGAGGTCTGCCACATCTCCCATTGCGGATGGTCCGGCCCCATGTGACACTTGGCGCAGGATGCCGGATCCCGGACTATCTTCAGGTCGGTGCCGTGGTTTGTATGGCAGGAGGCGCAGGAGCTTTCAACGCTGTGGCAGGAGTTGCAGCCGTTTCCCCGCATCTCGTCCGACTGTTTCAGGAAGCGTGCGCACTGGACGGTCGTGAGCGGTGCTCTGCTTCCTTCCTCGTGGCAGAAGCTGCACTCCTGCGGGTTTCGGCCTGTCTGGCCGCGGGTGCATCCCCAGCCGGTATGGAGTCCCATGCCGTGGCGACTTCGGTGGTGCTGATCGTACGCCCTCTTGTGGCAGGGGGCACAGGCCATCATGGTGACCCGTGCCTCCCCCTTGACAATCTTCTCGTGGTCGAAACCGTGGCACTTCTCGCAGCCGACTCCTGCGCGGGCATGGGCGCTGGCTTCCCATTGGCGGACCGCTGCCGGCGTCTCGCCGCGGTGGCAGGGTAGGCAGTCGCCGATCGGTGCTGCGGTGGCGACGGAAACGGCGGCGTGCATCATGGCGAGGGCGATGAAGGGCCGGATCATGGATGCCCCCCCCCTTCGGCGGCAGTCGTGAATTCCGCGGGAGTGATGAGGCCGTTGCTGCGCCACTGCCGCAGGGTCAGAAGCCGTTCCCGTTTGTCGGCCGGGACGGGAGGCGCCGGATCGGGGGGAAGGCCGGAGACCAGGTAGAGCCGATCGGATTGCCGGACAAAAAGGCGGGTTCCGTCGGCGGAGAAGGTGCCGGCCGCGTCGGGCGGGAAAGTGAGAAGTAGCCGTCCGTTTTGGTACAGGCGGCCGTCGACAAAGAGAGTCATGCCGCCAGGGGAGGCGGCCAGTGACGATCCCGGTTGGGGGAGGGTCGATAGTCTCTGCTCTTGCCACGGGTCGAGCAGTACCGTCTCTGTTTCACCGTCACCGTACCAGATGACGTCGTCGTGGCCACCGAAAACGGCTCCCCCTGATGTGACAGTGGCCGAGGCGGCTTCGCGCTCACCGCCGGTGACAAGGTTGCGGACGATGAAGCGGAGGTGCGGGGAGAATGCCGGCGGGTCCTGCAACCGGGCGTAGACGATGGCGTCGCCGTATGGGGAGAGCGCGACGGTGAAGAGACGATCCAGGATAGGAGCAAGGGTCTTGTGGACTTTGTCCCGCAGGGTTGAGTTGTACAACTCGGTCGTCACCGGGGGGGCGCTTCCGTCCCACCGGAGGAGGAGCTGCCTGTAGTTGGCACCGAACGAATAGGCCTTCAGTTCCAGCGAAGCGATGAGCACCTCGCCATTGCCGTGCCAGGCGAGGGCGCACGCAGCGCCTGGACCTGTCGTGCTGCCGAGCACCGTGCCGGTTGTATCATAGATACGCACCCGGCTTCCCCCCTCCCCGCCGAGCACGACGGCCAGTCGACGGCCGTCGGGCGACCATGCCACTGCCTGAGGATCATCGCTTGACAGCCGAGTGCTTTTGCCGGTCGAGACATCGAAGAGGGTGATGCCGTCCCGCGCTATGGCCAGTCGGGTGCCGAGGGGGTCGGGCGCGAAGGGGGCGCCGGCAGTAATTCCGGTGCAGGGCTTGACCGTTATGCCCTGCGGTGGAGCACTGTAAACCGGAAGGGAGCTGCAGGCGGGAAGCACCTGAAGAAAAATGATGCAACAGAGCATCAGTCGAAAGAGGGGGAAGGAGGGCATGGGCATCTCCGGCGCAAGGGTATGCGAAGCACCGCTACCGTCTTTTCTAGCACATTCGCCGGAGAATGTGGGAAAAAAGTGGTTTTCATGGGAGATACAAAGCTGAGACCGAGAATTTTTTTTGCCGTGCGCTTGAACATATCGACGTAGATTATAAAATGGTTATGACCACATTGCGGAAGGGGAGGAAATCATGGCACAGTGCGAATTGTGCGGGTCTTGCTTCTTCTTTAACGAACAGGCGTCAGACATGCCCTATACCGCCGAATACCTGAAAGACAGGTACTGCAAGAGAGATTTCGCCGGTTGCGCGCGCTTCCTGATGTCCAAGACATACGGTACCGAAAAGGTGCCGAAGTACCTGTACCCCAACGATACCTTCGAGACCCTGAAGGTAAACTGAATTCTGCCCGGCAAACTCTAAAGACCTGCGGGCTTGCTCGGCTCACCCTCGGTAAATTTCCCCTTTGGTCCCGCGGAACCCGGAGGGATGCTGGTGAATTAAAGGATGAAAACATTCGCAGGCGGACTGCTTGATAAGGTCGGACTTTCCTGTACAGTGAAAGTATGATGGATTCTGCCGGGGGTGCGTTATGGGCTGCTGCAGCTGCGATTTCAACGCCGAATGTCATTTTTTAAACTGTGAGACTGTTTATAGGCCGCTTACCACCGCATGTGCCAGGACCAAGTATTGCCAGGGAGATTTTACCGGCTGTACGATATACCAGGCTGCGAAAATTCATGGTATCAGCAAGGTTCCCCGGTATGTTTCCCCCGGGGATAAGTATGAACTTCACAGCAGGATTGTTGAAAATGGTCCTTTGAGCAGGATAGGGAGGTAGGTGCAGGCTGGTGTAAACGGTTTTTCGTGCGAAGGCCGCGAAAGGAAAATTTAAATGAACAAAAAAGGTTAGGCGTGTGGGTCTAACCTTTTGTATTTAGCAGGGGTCACCTGCTGGGATCGCGCCGGCTTCAAAATGCCGGCTCCCCTTACGACCTGGCTTTACTGTAATGTCAATCGAAAAAGTAAATAAATTTAATAAAATATTATTTATTATCTCCTGCTTTGACGTCAACTTCTGCCGTCTATTATCTTCGATTTTCAACATTCAATAAATTTCCTCTAATGTATCTTGAGCGGATTGAAATGATAGGTTATTTTATTTTAATTATGTAAACATTGTTTACCATGTCAACTTTGTTTACTTTCCTCTAAATGCCCACTTATCAAACTCCTAGGTCGTCCGGCCATTAATACTGTCAACTTCATTTCCACTTGGACCAATCCTCAATCTTTATAACGTCCTGATATTTAACGATAACGCCTCGGCATGCTTTATGCGTTTATATGAATTCCGGGAGGAATCTCTCGCATGAGGCACTCAAGAATCCTCATCGTAGAGGATGATGGTAATACAGCCGATTTCTTGAATCTACTGTTATCCCAAAGTGGATATCACGTCACTGATATTGTTCATAGCGGTGAAGATGCGATAAGGGAAGCTCTTTTAACCAAACCAGACCTGGTCCTGATGGATATTAAGCTTGGTGGTCACCTAGACGGGATTGAATCATGCGAACAGATAAAAAAATCGACCGATATTCCGATTATTTTTGTAAGTGCCCATAGTGAGGAGGTCGTCGTTGAACGAGTAATGCAAAGCGGAGCTAGTGCGTATATTCTCAAGCCCTTTAAAAATAAGCAACTGATAGCTGAAATTGATAAAGCATTGAAGCAAAGGAAATTGGCCATATAAAAAGAGCATGCAGACCGAAATGTAAAAAATGTCCAGACCGGGATGACCTCTATTAGTGTGTGACCAGAAATGGATACCCAATGTCATTATTCTATTAAGGTTAGGTAATGCTTATATCGTGACCATCATGAGCGAACTACATTCGATATAAAGGTGCAAGAGGGATACGGGATGAATTCTCATATTCAGGCACACGATTCCGATAAATGCAAGACCACGCATGCCTTTGGCAGCTACTACATTTGTCTGAACGAGGATGCCAAGCAATGCCTTTATAGCTTTGAATTTGATAAAGACTACTTCTGTTATCATCCCAATTGCGGCGAGTTTCATAAGGAAGATAAACCAAATGAATAAAGCCATAGGTCATGAGTCGGTCTTATCCTCACTCTGGCTTTGTCACTATCACGTAAGCAAAGACCATGCGTATGCAATTCTATCGTAGTTGAAACTATCTGCTTGGAAGGAACTGATTATACCTTCAGATATTGAGTACAAAGTCCTGAGTCACAAGCTTGACAAGATATCATTCGAATTAGGAAGGAGACCTTGTGTATGAGCATTACATCTATTGCACCTGTTGAGCTTGCTGACCTTTTCAAGAGTGGAAAAAGAATTGACCTTATCGATGTATGCGCACCGGTTGAATACCGGGAGGTCCATATTGAGTTCGCTCGCAATATCCCTCTAGACCGACTCGATCCGTCGAAAGTAATACAATCCAGAAGCAAAACAGATGGACCGCTTTATATTATTTGTGCATCAGGAAACCGTGGGCGAATGGCATGCGAGAAATTCCACAAGTCTGGATATTCACACGTGGTCAATATTGAAGGTGGTAATACTGCATGCCTGGCTGTAGGGCTCCCTGTTGTCCGAGGCAAGAAGGCATTGTCGCTGGATCGTCAGGTTCGGTTTGTGATAGGGTCTTTAGTGGTGCTTGGGAACGTGTCAGGTTGGCTTCTCCACCCTGCATTCTTTTTTCTGTCTACATTTATGGGAGCAGGTTTGATCTTCGCGGGAATAACCGACACCTGCGCATTGGGGATGATGTTAGCCCGCATGCCCTGGAATCGAGGTACGCAATCCTCCCATTCCATTTGTAATATTAATTAGTTAGTTGTTGAACTCTTCA
>DATJLB010000094.1:0-3327 GCA_035490915.1 Geobacteraceae bacterium | reverse complement strand
GCCAGAGGCACTGGTTCTGATATGCTGCAGCGAGCCGGTCGCCTGCTGGGTCTGGGGATAGAACTCCCCAACGGCAATGCCGAGCTGGGCACGGGCCTCCAGCACCCGTATCCCGGCTATCCTGAGGGTAAGGTTCTCACGGTATGCCCTCTCGATGAGCCGATCGAGGACCGGGTCATTGAATGTCCGCCACCAATCGCGGTAGTCCGCGCTCTCGCTCTTGACCCTCCCATCCCCGGACTCGATCCAGCTTGACGATACCGCAACGTCGGGACGTCGATAGTCGGGGCCGACCATGCAGCCGGATGTGGTCATGGCAAGGACCGCTGCGGCGCCATACAGGATATAAAGCGGTCTGTGCATGAAGCGAAGGAACACGGACACTGACCTCCCCAATTGCATCTGGAATTCGCACATTAGTTACATCAAAGGGATCTACAAGAAGATGATATCATGATCCAGGAAGGCGCCCGTCTTCACGGCGAACTGAATACCCAAGTAACCGAGACCTCCAATCCCCTTAATTTGAATCAAGTCACAACATCTCCTTCAGTTTGACAATATTTTTCTGCACAATAAAATGTTATTTTAGGAAAAAACGAAACTCTTTGGAGTTTGCTATGAAATCATTCTTGAGCTATGTCACAACTTACTTGATTACCGTAGTGCCTTTGACAGCGGCGACTTTCGCCGTATTCAGGTTTATCTTGAAGATGAAGGAATGGTTTTTGTCTGACGCACTCATGATCCTTGTACCTATAATCGTATATGGAGTAATGGATAGTCTAAGGCTCGACAGGCAGATCGGCGTGAGCACTTCGAACAATTTCAAAGTCTCGATACTGATCGGGTTCGTGTGCGCAGGGATATTCCTGATCAGGTGCTTTCTCGCTAATAGAAACGCAGAAAGTACGAAAAAATACTCTAACTGGTCCGTCATAGTAATGACCCTTTTTGCCGTCTGCATTTTGCTGATTGCCCCCCCTTTCCCCGATTGAAAACGAAGCCGGCAAGCAGCATCGACGCTTGACGCCTCTGAGCATGCCGAACACCTTCTTCCCTATCCCGAGCCTCTCCGAATTGTCCTTGATACCTACCATTTTCGACTCAACAATTTTCGTCCTCTCCTGTTTCTTGTACGCCATTATCTCGTCGAAAGTCATATCCGTATGAAGTTTGGTGACAAGGAAGAAGTCCCCCCGAAAATCATACCGAAGGCAAGCAGTGCGACCGTAGGGTCGATGGTCATGATCTTGCCGAAAAAGTGGCGGTAGAACTCGATGAGCGCGATCTTCATGGCGGGCCAGACGATGACCGCCAGTGCGAGGGCGGCGTGAAATGTGGCCCGCAGGGAGAGTTCCGCCTTCGAACTCAGTACGAAATGGAGGCAGAAGTAGGTGAAGACGTTGATGAGGACACCGAGTCGACAGCACCGATTTGAAGCAGAGAATCGTCATGTGTCCACCGGATAACGGCCTAGTAAGGTTCTGCTATTCAGTCACGATGATCTTCCCGGTCATATTTTCGTGTCCTTCGCCACAGAAGATATCGCAGTGGAATTCAAAGGCCCCGATCTTCTGCGGCACAAAATCGACCCGGTTCACCTTCCCCGGCATGATATCCGTGCGTATCCCCAGGTCCGGACAGTTGAAGCCGTGCGGCCGATCGAGTGAAGTGAACTCCAGCGTCACCGGCACCCCCTTCTTGACAGTAATCTCGCTCGGCGAGTATTCAAACTTCTTGGCCGTCACCTTGATCACCTTCTCGGGCTGGCCGGCAAAGGCGCTGAAAGCGGCTAAGCCGGCCAGCAGGATGGCGACGGCAAACAAACAGATTGCAAGCCTGTGAGCTTTTTCCGTCATGACCTATCCTTTCTTGACCGGGAATTCGGTGATAATATAGTCGGCCTTTTGTACTTTTGCATCGATTTCTCTAAAGCCCAGATTCTTGTAGGGAGCAGCCGGGTCCCACGGTACCGGAGCCTTTTTCGGCTGGGACAAAGGGGCGGGAAGAGGGTACATCAGCCCATGGGCCGCATGGTGCGGGATATGGCCGGTCATCTGGTTGTGAACTTGGTGGATATGCCCGTAGAAGACCATCACATTCTTGTAAGGCATCAGAAGCTCGATCGCCTTCGCCCCGTCACGGGTAGCCCAATCCCACGTGGGAGCGAGATCGAAGAGCGGCCGGTGGGTAAAGACCACGATCCGCGCGTCCCGGTCGAGCTTTTTCAGCTCCTCACCCAGCCACTGGAGCTGGGCGTCCCCGATGCTCCCCGTCGGGTCCGACACGTTGTCGATGACGATGAAGTTTACCCCCTTGTGGGAGAAGGTGTAGTGGGTCGCGCCGAAGAACTCCTGGAACGCGGCGCCGTTGTCGAGTGAGGCGTCGTGCTCGCCCGGCATGAACCGGACGGTCTTCACCTTGAGATCGGTGACGATGTCGCGGAATTCCTTCAGGCGCCTGCGCCGCTCCTTGTCGTCGTCGGTGGTGTGAGTCAGGTCGCCGGTGAACATGATGAAATCCGGCTGGGTGGAAAGGCTGTTCACCGCCGCCACGGCCTTCCTGAGGGTACCGCTGAAGTCCGGGTTGATCTTGGAATCGGAGAACCCCCAGTGCGTGTCGGATAATTGGACAAAGAAAAAGTCGTCTTTCCCCTTTTCCCCGGCCGCATGGGCGAGCGTCCCCAGTCCGGAGACGAACACGACGCCGCCGATCCCCATCAGTTTCAGAAACTCCCGTCGTTCCATGCCGTTTTTCATATTCTCCTCCTTTGCAGACTTTTGTGCTCAAGCATATCACCCCCCCGGCACTTGGCAACCATTCACCACCGACCATAGAGTTTGCATGCCTTCCACCTTCCCCCGAGCCCCGCGAGTTTGCCCCTCAGGAGAACCCAGACAAACAGCACGGCATAAACCAGTAAATTATGCACGTATGCATCCCCCCAGGGAACCGATGTGAAGGACCGGTGTCGGCGAGAGCCTGTCTGGGAGGGCAGAGGCCCCTTGAGCGCTCCACCCTATGGCTTGGAGGTGTAGAAATAGTACGTAGCCCTGTAGGGGACACGGACCACGTGGCGCACCTGAGCCGGACCACAAGATTCCGATGGCGAAGAACCTCCCTCGGTCCGCACGCGTTGGATACTCTTTGTTTGAGCGAAGGTCCCCTTGCCGGTCACAGATTTTGCGTTCAACAGTAACCACGGGATTGCGCTCGCATCCGGTCCGCCGTAACGAGCTTTCACTTCACCGACGACCTTGCTGCCGTCAGTCGATTCCCATGTCGGACCGGCGTAGTGCTTGCCGATCTTACGGCCCGCCCTGT
>DATJLB010000093.1:0-4779 GCA_035490915.1 Geobacteraceae bacterium | reverse complement strand
GGGACCGGCCTCGGGCTTGCACTCTGCCGGAAGGTCATCGAGGAACACGGCGGCACGATCGGTGTGACAAGCGAGCCGGGAAAAGGGACGCTCGTCACCATAACCCTCGCCGGCATCACGCCGGGGAGATGACGCGGGAGTTGCACATGAAAGGACGTATCCTCCTCGTGGAAGACGACGCGACGTTCAGGGGCTTTCTGCGAACGGTCCTGGAAGACGACGGTCATGACGTGCAGACCGCCGAGGATGGGGCGAAGGGGCTGCAGCTGCTCCGCCGGGAGAGCTTCGATCTCGTGATATCGGACCTGAAGATGCCGGGAAAGAGCGGACTGGAACTGTTCCATGAGACGAGGAGCGACCCCGCCTCACCCCAGTTCATCTTCCTGACCGCCTTCGGCCGGGTGGAGGAGGCGGTGGCCGCCATGAAGGAAGGGGCGCTCGATTTCCTGACCAAACCGCTGGCCGACCCGGACGCCCTGCTTCTCCTGGTCGGAAGGGCCATCGAGAACCAGTGCCGTACGAGGGAGTACCTCTCCCTCAAGGAGACCGAAGCGGCGGGGCTTCCACCGGAAGAGCTGATCTTCGCAGGGCAGGCCATGAAGGAGGTGCGGAAGCTCGTCCGGAACGTCGCCGTGACCACGGCCAACGTCCTGATCTACGGGGAGAGCGGCACCGGCAAGGAACTGGTGGCGCGGACCATCCACCTGCTGAGCCCCCGGCGTGCGGCGGGCTTCGTTCCCCTCAACTGCGCCGCCATCCCGGAGAACCTCCTGGAGAGCGAGCTGTTCGGCCACGAGAAGGGGGCTTTCACCGGTGCGGTCCAGGCGCGCCAGGGGAAATTCGAACTGGCCCGGGGGGGGACGATCTTTCTCGACGAGATCGGCGAGATGCCGCTCCCGCTCCAGGCGAAGCTCCTCCGGGTCCTGCAGGAACGGGTCTTCGAGAGAGTGGGCGGGACGCGGGAGATCAAGGCCGACGTCCGGGTGATCGCCGCCACCAACCGGAACCTCCAGGCGGAAGTGGCCGAGCGGCAGTTTCGCGAGGATCTCTACTACCGCCTCAACGTCTTCCCACTCCATCTCCCGCCGCTCCGGGAGCGGGCGGATGCCATTCCACGGCTCGCGGACTTTTTTCTTCACCGCTTCAGCCGGCAGATCGGCAAAAATCTGAAGGGAATCGAGGAAGGGGTGATGGAGGCGATGCGGAAGTACGCCTGGCCGGGGAACGTCCGGGAACTTCAGAACGTCATCGAGCGGGCGGTGATCCTGGCGCAGGACATGGTACGGATCGACAATCTCCCCGGCGGGATGACGTACGGGACCGCTCCGAAACGAGAGGAGAGCAAAGATATCCTGAAATCAGCGGAGCGGGAACTCATCGTAAGAGCGCTGCGCAGGCACGGGGGCAACAGGCGGCTGACCGCCGAAGAGCTCGGAATCTCCCGGCGCACGCTCCAGTACAAGCTGAAGGAGTATGGCCTGCTCGACGCGGAGTAGAGGCCCAAATGCAACGGCCGCTTTCGAGAATAAAGCGGCCGTTGCGTTTCAATCAGGACAGTGCCCGTTTTTAATTACCGAACAGATGGCATAGTGACCGACTGTCACATCATCATCCCCATACCCCCCACGAAGACGGTAGCAGTGGCGGATTTGGTCGGGTCCGCCATGCTGGTGGCCTTCACGACGAACATACCCTGGTAGGACGGCGCCGTGTACAACCCACCGGGAGTTATGGTCCCGCCATTCAGCCCCACACTCCAGGTCACCGGGATGTTGGCACTGAACTGCTGGGTGCCGTTTACCTGCAGCGTCGTGTTCGCCGGGGTGATGGTTATGCCGCTGGTGGTCTGCCCGGGCGGCGTGATGTTCCCCGTCATCATGGTGCCGCCCCACATACCCATCGACCCGGTATAAATGGTTGCGCCGCTCGTGTTCATCATGGTCACGGTGCCGTTCTGGCCGATCGTCATGGTTACGTTGTCGAACATCCTGTCCAGCCCCTGGCCGATCATGTACGGAGATGAGATCGGGTCCACATTCGGGACACCGTAAGCGGCCAAGAGCGGCCCCATCGTCTGCCACATGTTCTGCCTGGCAGAGCTCATGTTGGAGAACATCGTCCGCATCGTGGTGCCGTTCGGGTTCTTATAGAAGGAGTCCATCGAGGAGATGTTGCTGAACCCTCCCATGTTGGCCACCATCAGGTTCGATAGGGGGTTTACGTTGGCAGTGCCGGTTCCGCCGCACATGGAGTACAGCGTCCCGGCCCTGAGCATGAACGGTGGGGTCATGCTGCTAACGTTGAAGGAAAAAGCACCGGTTTGCGGGTTGATCGTCGTGCTTAATGCAGGGTTATTGGTCGAGTCCTTCAGAAAGACGGTGCCGCTCATGGGCAACCCGGTTGCCGCCACCCCCGAGACTGTTGCCGTCGGCGCAGTGCTGCTCCCGCCACCACCACAACCGGCAATTACGCCGACGGCAAGCATCGCTGCCAACACTATGGCTTTCTTTAACATGACTTTCTCCTTTCTCAAATCGTTTCCGTGAGCTAATCTAGAATTCGTAATAAACAGCGATGCCCGTACCAAAATCGGGACTGGCTGTTGTTATCCCCTTGGCCAGATACCCGTCGAGACCTGCGTGCTCCGTCAGCTGATATTTCCCCCTCAGCCGCATTTCCAGGAGGGGTGATGCCCCCTCGACGGTGGGAGCGCTCCCCTTGAACAGCAGCATCGTGCGAAACCGGTCGGTAAGCTGGTACCCGCCCCCGATGTAGTAGTACAGGTAGTTTTTGACGTTCAGGACCGTTGAATGCCCCTGGAAGGCGTATCCCATCTCCCCATCGGCAAACCATTTCCCGAACCACTTGGTGAGTTCCACGGCGAAACCGGTGTCAAACGCCCCGGTGCCGAGAAATTTGTTCTTGTCGGCAGTAGGGAATTTTACGTAGAAGTTGGGACGAATGGCCGGCACGTACTTTTCCTCGGTATACAGGACATACCCGGCCCTGAGCTTCATGTCGCCAAGTCCGTCCTGGGACTTGTTGACATCTGCCGCCGATACGTTCGTCATCATGCCGGGGCCGCCCATCGCCATCATGACCGCCTGCACACCCGACGACTGTCCCTGCATTCCCATAAATTGCCCTGCGACTACGGCGCTGCTGCTCTGATAGATAAAGGGGATCTCCAGCGAGAAATCGAGGCGCTCGGTCGGTCGGACTGCCACGGTGAATGGCATATAGATGGAGTCGGTCGTGGTATTGGTGCCGTACTTTCCCGTGGCAAACTCGAATCCGAGCCCGACCGCGTAAGTGGGGCCGTCGGCACAGGCCAAAGCCGGGAGCAGAAGGATTGCGGCCGCGAACAGCACGATAAGTCTTCCCGATCCAAGAGAGTGTTTCACCGTGAGCTCCTTTGCAGATTTGGCGATGCCACGTCGAAAAAACTTCCGGGGCTCATTGAGAACGTCATGAGTCTTTTCAGTGCCTCATGCCACCCATGCCACCCATGCCGCCGCCTCGCATCATCCCGCCACCGCCTTGCATCATGCCGCCGGCATTCCCCGACCAGCCTGGCCCTCCATGCTCATTCCTCATCACAGTTTGGCCACCGGTGGTCCGGTTGGTAAGCTTCTGCACCATGAGATAGGTCTTTCCGTCCTTCCCCTGGGCCTTGGACCCCTTTGCAGACACTTCGTCATTGGGCCGGAGCGGGATTTCCTTGCTGTCCCAGTAAGACTTGGGGCCGAGGCTGAGGTTGACGGTTTCAGCCCCCGACTTGACCTCTACGAAGACCTGCTCTTTTTCACCTACTCTCGGAGGGGAGAGCACGCGACCCGAGATGGTGGTCACGGTGTTGACGTCGTACCCTTTGGCGAAGTCGAGGCCGCTCTTCCCAAGCTCTTCGCCGCCGAAGCCGAAGCCGGCGAAGGCCGTGCCGGCAGGCGGACAATTCATCGCAATAATCAGTATCAAAATCAACGAAAAGCGGCTTTTCCTCACGTCAAACAGCTCCTTGTACATTTAATTACTTGGTGGTCTGGGCTGCGGGCTTCTGCGGGGTTACGCCACCACCAGCCCCGCTCATGGAAATACGCTGCGCCCCGGCACCTTTCTTGGCCCCTTGGCTTCCCTTGCCTGAACCTTTCTGTGTCATAGCCGCCGATCCCTTCTGCATGCCGCCCCCGTTGCTCGTGGCCTTGTTTCCGCCCATCTGGCTGCCACCCATGCTACCGCCGCCCATCTGGCTGCCACCCATGCCGCCGCCACCCATACCCCCGCCACCAGCGAACGCCTGGACAGCGAGCGCAAGAGCGGCAAACGCCGCTACAGTGGAAATTATACCGACCCTTTTCATGTGTAGATACCTCCCGTGGAAAATTTTATTTCTGCGCAGAGGCTTTTCACATTTCATACCCATACTCAAACAATGTTCAATCACCTGTAATTATTGCAGTTTTTTCAGACACAAGAATCGGACCGACCCAAAAACGGTGCAGGTCTTTGCACGTGGCATGCAGTGACATGTGCAGGGTTTTGCACCTGCCGCGTGAACCCGGCCATTCGTAACCAGCCGTAACAACGGCCGTTTAGCAACATTCAAAAACTGGCATATATTGTGAAGGAGTATCAACGCAGCAACGATTCGACACGGAGGAAAAACATGACGAAAAAGCATGGTAGAACAATCATGGTCTCTGCAGCCATCGGTCTCTGTATTACCGCCTGCACCCCGTACCAGTACCAGGGGGGGGTGGCAGGCGGCGCAATGGGAGGGAT
>DATJLB010000092.1:0-6581 GCA_035490915.1 Geobacteraceae bacterium | reverse complement strand
TCGTAGATGGACGTGATGCGGGCGTCCCGGGCGTAGCGCTCCACCGGGAAGTCACGGGTGTAGCCGTAGCCGCCGAGCATCTGGAGCGCCTTGTAGCAGGCGCGGTTGGCCGCCTCGGTGGCGTACATCTTCGCCATGGAGGCCTCCTTGGCGAAGGACTTACCCGATTCCTTCCGGAAGGCCGCGTTCATCAGGAGGAGCCGGGCCGCCTCCAGCTCGGTGTACCCGTCGGCGACCATCCACTGGATCGCCTGGAAGTTGCTGATCTTCTGCCCGAACTGGGCCCGCTCCGTCGCGTACTTCGTCGCGCAGTCCATGGCCGCCAGCCCCACCCCGAGCCCGAGCGATCCGATGCCGATCCGGCCGCCGGCCAGTTCCGCCACGGCGGTGCGGAAGCCGTCGTTCAGCCGCCCCATGAGCGCCGACTTGGGGATGCGGCAGTCGGCGAAGAGGACCTCGTTGGTGGCCGAGGCGTGCTGCCCCATCTTCCGCTCCTCCTTGCCGATGATGAGCCCCGGCGTCCCCGCCTCCACGAGGAAGCAGCTGATCCCCTTCCCCTTCGGCGCATCCTTGTCCGTGACCGCCCAGACCACGAACACGCCGGCGTAGGGGGCGCTCGTGATGAAGATCTTGGCGCCGTTCAGGACGAAGGAGTCGCCGTCGTCCACCGCCTGGGTCGTCATCCCCGAGGGGTCGGAGCCGGCACCGGTCTCGGTGAGGGCAAAGCTGCCGGCGCTGAACTCGCCGGAGCAGATTCGCGGGATATAGGCCCGCTTCTGCTCCTCGGAGCCGATCGCCTGGATCACCTCGCAGACCATGTTGTTCACCGACACGGTCACCGCCGTGGAGGCGCAGGCCCGGGCAATCTCGGTCATGGCGACGCTGAAGGCGATGGAACCCGCCGCCGCACCGCCGAACTCCTCCCGGACGTTCAGTCCCATAAAGCCCAGTTCCGCCAGCTTCCGCAGGTTCGCGAGCATCGGCCCCCGGTCGTCGCTCCCGTCGATCTCGGCCGCCACCGGCTCAAGCTCGGCGCGGGCGAACTCCCGCGCGGTCTCCTGGATCAGTTTCTGCTCTTCGGTAAATTCGAGAAACATCATTTCCTCCTCTGCCGGCCATGGGCGACCGTTCAGGGTCTCGGCCGGGAAATGCTACGAAGCCGCGACGGCCACGATGGGAATGTCCTGTTCCTGCGCCCACTGCTCCCACTCGGCGGAGCTTTTGCCCAGGAAGGCGACCTGGTAATCCTCGCGACTTCTCGCCGCCAGCGTGGTTTCCAGCCGCTCCTTGAAGTGGGGCTCCAGTGCCGCCACGGCCACCCAGCCGTCGCTTGTCTGGTAGATGTTGTACTCGGGAATGCCTCCGCCCAGGATCGCCCCGGGGCTCGTGGTCCGGTAGCGGAGCGGTTCTGCCATGGCCGCGGCGGCCGCGGAGAGAGCCACCTCGGCGTAGCCGCCCCCCTTCCCCCGCTCTCGAGCCAGCAAAAGGGTCAGGGCTGCGGAGACCGTCTGCTCGGCGCCGGCCATGTCGGCCAGCAGGGTGCGCGGCATATGGGGCGGCGCCAGGAGCCCGAGGCTCGCCTGGTAGGTGAGGTCGTGGCCTGCCTTGTTCTCCCGGGGCGCGGGGTACCCGACGATGGCCACCTGGCAGAGCCGCGGGTAGCGCTCCTGCAGACTCGGCCAGTCGAGGGTGAGCCGTGAGAGGGCTACCGGTCTGGTGGCTGTGATGAGAAGGTCCGCATCGGCAAGAAGCTGGTGGATGCAGGCGCGCCCCTCCTCGGTCTTGAGGTCGATGCGCACCACTGCATGGCCGGCCGCCATGTCGAGGTACCAGGCACTATGGTAGCGCTTCATCGGGTCACCGGCCGGAGGCTCCACCTTGATCACCTCCGCCCCCAGTTCATGGAACCGCCGCGCCGCGGCCGGACCGGGGAGATTGAGCGCCAGGTTGAGGACCCGTATGCCGTCGAGAGGTTTCATGTTTCCTCCGTTTGGAGCTTAGGAACATCTGAACCGCAGAGGACGCAGAGAAATACGATTTAAATTACCGCAGAGTGCCTCTGCTCCTCCGCGGTAAACTTGGTTTGGGTTGCGAAAAAGTCCATTTTTATTTTTCGATGCCGATACGCGCTTGTATTCCCTGCTGGAAGTAATGCTTCACTTCCCGCATCTCCGTCACCAGGTCGGCGACGGCCAAGACCCGCTCGTCGGCGCTGCGCCCCGTGAGCACCAGTTCGACGTCGGCAGGCTTTTCCGCAATAAGGGCAAGGATCTCGCCGACCTCCACCAACCCGAACCAGGCGGCGCCATTGATCTCGTCAAGGATGACAAGGTCATACACGCTGCGCGCCAGGGCCTTGTGCGCCAGGTCAAGGGCAAGCCGCGCCTGGGCGATGTCGTCGGGATGGAGATCGCCCTTCTTCACCCAGCCGTTGCGGCCGGTCTGGTGGATGGTCAGGTAGGGGAAGAGCGCTTCGGCGGCCAGGTGCTCGCCGTACGGGTCTCCCCCCTTCATGAACTGGATCATGCAGACCTTGAGCTGACGTCCCGCGGCGCGCATGGCCAGTCCGAGGGACGCGGTGGTCTTTCCCTTGCCGTTCCCCGTGTAGACCTGGACCATCCCCTGTTCGAGGCTCATTTGGCAAGCCTTGTCGTGAGGGCCGGCGCGAACTGCATGACGTCCGCCACCACGAGGACATCGGCCACCTCGCCGATGGGGGCGTCCTTGTCCTTGTTGATGGCGACGATGAAGTCGGACTTCTTCATCCCGGCCAGATGCTGGATGGCGCCGGAGATGCCGCAGGCAACGTAGAGCTTCGGGCTCACCGTCTGCCCCGTGGTCCCCACCTGGTGGCTGTGGTCCACCCACCCGGCGTCCACCACCGGCCGGCTCGCGCCCAGCTCCCCGCCGAGCGCCTTGGCGAGAGCCGCGATGACCGGCACGTTCTCCTTCTTCCCGACCCCCCGGCCAGCGCTGACGATCACATCGGCCCTGGTAAGATCCACCTCTTTCGCCTCGGCGGGCTCGTAGCCGACGAACTCCAGGGAGCCAACCCCCTCCGCCGCAAGCCGCTCCACCCGCGGCGCCCCCCCCGGCTGCACCACCGGGAATGCCCCGGCCTGGATGGTGAGGACCGTCGTGGCCGTGGCGGGCTTCACGGTACGGCGCATCTTGGCGTTGCAGCACCCCACCTCGAACCCGCCGTCGGCGAGGGCGACCACCTCGGAGACCTGAGCCGCCTTCAGGGCTGCCGCCACCCGGGGGGCCAGGTCCCAACCGTAGGATGAGTGGACGAAGACGATGCAGTCTGGATTCTCCTTTGCAGCAGCCTCGAGGATCAGCTTCTTGTGCAGGTCCGGGTTGTACTCGCCGCACGTGGCGGCATCGGCCAGGTAGAGGGAGCCACCGAAGGCGGGGAGCTGACTCTCGGAGCCGACGAGGAGCATTGCGGCCTCTCCCCCCAGCTGGGCCGCAAAGCCGAGCAGCTCGTACGTGGTGTCGAGTAGTTTTCCTTCCCGGTATTCGCCGATCAATAGTGCTTTCATGTAAGTCTCCTTTATAACCCCTCCCGGCCTCCCCTTACCTAAGGGGAGGAGAGTTTGGCCCCCTCTTAAGTTAAGAGGGGGTAGGGGGAGTTATGTTCGAGGCAATTCTACCTCTGCCTGCTTCATCTCAACACCGCGGTCCTGTCCCTGAGTATCCCAACCAGCTGGTCCGCGAGCGCACCCACCTCCCCTTCGAGGACGATGCCGCTCCCCTTCTTGGCCGGAGGGTGGAAGCTGGTGGTGGCCGTGCGCGCCTCTGCCGTGAGGAGCTGGGCCACAGGAAGCGCCTCGATCTCCTTCTTCTTCGCCTTCATGATGTTGGGAAGGGTCGGGTAACGAGGGACGTTCAGCCCGAGCTGGCAGGTGACGAGGCACGGGGTCGCGAGCCTTGCCACCCCCTTGACGCCCCCTTCCAGCTCGCGCCTGGCGGTGACGGTGCCATTGTCATAGGCGAAGCCGATGAGCGTGGTCGTGGAAGGGAGCCCCAGTTCCTCCGCCACCAGCACCCCCACCTGGGCCGAGCCCCGGTCCTGGGACTGCATGCCGGTGAAGATCAGGTCGTACCCCTTGTCCCGGGCGTAGGCGGCGATGATCTGCGCGATCTGCCAGGGGTCCTTCTCCCCGGCAGCCGGGTCCTGGACGTGCACCCCCCGGTCACACCCCATGGCGAGCGCCTTCTTGATCGCCTCCACTACCCGGTCGGGGCCGATGGAGAGGACCGTCACCTCGGGCGCGTCCCCCAGCTGCTCCTTGAGCCGCACCGCCTGCTCGACAGCGTACTCGTCGTATTCGTTCATCCGGAAGGCGAGGTCGGTCTCCTCGTACCAGACCCCGCTGCCGTTGGGCTTGAACCGGGACTCCATGTCCGGCACCTGCTTGATGCACACCAGTATTTTCATACGATCCTCCCGCTTTTGTTACTGTGACAGACCTATCCGTGCGGCGAGCTCGCCATACCCTGCGTCTTCTGCCACGTCGTTCTCGGCGAAGCACTCCCCCACATGGATAACCTGCCCATGCCGGTGAGGGGTCGCTGTGGCCAGACGTTCGGCAACGATCTCAGCCAGGTCGCGCACCCGCAATTCCCTTTCGCAGTCGGCCATCTTGATGCCGTCCTCGAACATAGTGAGACAGAAGGGGCAGTTGGATACGAGGAGCGGGGCTCCGGTCTCCCGGGCCATCCCAACCCGCGCCACGCTGATGCGGCTCCCCAGCTTCTCCTCGGCCATGATCCGGCCGCCGCCGGCGCCGCAGCAGAAGCTCTCGTACCCCGATTGCGCCATCTCCGTCAGCCTTCCGCCGGCCGCGGCCAGCACGGTGCGAGGCGCCTCGAAGATGTCCATGTAGCGGCCGAGGTAGCAGGAGTCGTGGTAGGTGAAGTCGAACCGGTCGGGGACGAGCGCCAGCTGCTCCTCGGCCAGGAGCCGGCCGATGAAGGTGGTGTAGTGCTCCACCGGGATGTCGAGCCCCAGGTCGCGGTAGTCGCGCCCCAGGGTGTTGAAGCAGTGGGGGCACGTGGTGACGATCTGCTTCACCCTGTAGGCCTTGATGGTTTCGATGTTCTCCCGGGCCGTCATCTGGTAGAGATACTCGTTCCCCATCTTGCGGACCGGCTCGCCGCAGCACTTCTCCTCCTTGCCGAGGATGCCGACCTTTACGCCGGCGGCGGCGCATATCTTCACGAAATTTTGCGCCACCTCGCGGTTCCGCTTGTCGAAGGAGGCGTAGCAGCCGACGAAGTAGAGGATGTCCACGTCGCTGTCCCGCTCCATGAGCGCCACGTCGAGCCCTTCGGCCCAGTCGCCCCGGGCGGCGTAGGCCAGGCCGAAGGGGTTGCCGTTCACCTCCAGGTTGCCCACCGCGGTGCGCACCTCGTCGCCCGGGAACGCCCCCTCCATGAGGGTGAGGTTGCGGCGCATCTCTAGGATCTTGTTCACGTGCTCGATGCTCGCCGGGCAGATCTCCTGGCAGGCGCGGCAGGTGGTGCAGGACCAGAGGACGTCCTGGGTGACCGCCTCGCAAAGGTTCGCTTCGGGATCGCCGACGGCGACCTCCCCCACCTGCTGCACCACTTTCATGGGTGTGAGCGGCTTGTCCGTGGCCCACGCCGGGCAGCGGTCCTGGCACCGCTTGCAGGAGGTGCAGGCATCGGCGTCGAAGATGTCCTTCCAGGTGAGGTCGGTCACCTTTGCCGCCCCGAACTGCTCGATGCTCTCGTCCTCAAGATCGATCGTGGCGATGGTCCCCTTCGGCTCCAGGGGGGCGAAGAAGCTGTTGATGGCGGTGGTGACCATGTGGCGCAGCTTGGTGCGGGGGATGGCGCAGAAAAAGCCGAGCACCAGGGCGAAGTGGATCCACCAGAACACCTTGTGGGCGGACCGGATGGACGGGGTGTCGTAGCTCGTGAACAGCTGGGCCGCAAGGTACCCCACCGGCGAGAAGCGCGCCAGGGCCGGGTTCTGCTGCAGCTCGGTGACCGCCATCCGCGCCCCCTCCACCAGGAAGCCGGTGATGAGGATGGCGAACAGGAGGAAATGGACCCGGTAGTCGTCGTCCACCACCTCAAGCCCCTTCGGCCTCACCACAAAGCGGCGGATGAAGAGCCCGGCCAGCATCAGGATGACGACCAGGCCGGCGCAGTCGAGGACGAGGGAATACGCCTTGTAGAGCTCACCGGAAAGGAGGTTCACGTTCATCAGTGGGGTGAAGAAATCCGCCTGGAACATGACGATCAGGGTCCCGACGAACAGGGTGAGGAACCCCCAGAAGAAGAATGCATGGAAAACACCGCCGTCCTTCACCCGGAACACCCTCTCCTGGCTGAAGATGTCGCCGATAAGCCGCTTCACCCGCTCCTCGTAGCGGTCGAACCGGTTCAGGGGCTTGCCCTGGCGGTAGATCTGCAGCCGCTTCACGAAGCCCCAAGCCAGGAACCCGAAGGCAGCAAGGGTCAGGCAGTACATGGGGAGGACGACCCCGTGGCCGATGTTCCAGTAGATTTCGCGCGTTGCTTCCATAGGCTTCTCCGAGTTATCC
>DATJLB010000091.1:0-7719 GCA_035490915.1 Geobacteraceae bacterium | reverse complement strand
AGACGACATAGGCGGCGAGCACAGGGGAAAAATGAGGAATCCCGGGGAGATACTGCAGGAAAGGGTTTATTTGGCGGGAACATCATCAAGAATCATCACAGCTATGTAGAAAAACGCACCAGTCGCAGGCTAGGCGTCAATGCGGCAGATCGGGTCGCCGGGCCTGACCGTTCCCCCGGTGAGGACCCTGGCGAATATCCCCTCCTTCGGCATGACGCAGTCCCCCGCCTGGTGGTAGATGGCGCAGCGGGTGTGGCATTCCTTGCCGATCTGGGTCACCTCGACGACGGCATCCCCCACGGCCAGCCGGGTGCCGACCGGCAGGGCAACGAGATCGATGCCGCGGGTCGTGATGTTTTCGGCAAAATCACCCGAATCGACGTCGAGCCCCATGGCGCGCATTTTTGCAATGCTCTCCGTGGCGAGGAGACTCACCTGGCGGTGCCAGTCTCCCGCATGGGCGTCACCGACGATCCCGTGGTTCTCCTTCAATTCGACCTCGGCCACCGGCGTTTTCCGCTGGCCCTTCGCCGTGCTGAGGCACACGGCCACGACTTCAGCTGTCATGGGTTCTCCGTAAGTACAAACTGTTTTAGCCGCCGATGGCCGACATGGCGAAGGGGGTGTGTTGCTCCTCCTCGGTGGCAAGAAAGTGCCTGCGGGGCTTGCGGGCGACGATGGCGCGCAGCGCCGCCGCGAGACCCGCCTCGTCCCCGCCGTCGAGCAACGGTTTGAGATCGATGCCGGTATCGGAAAAGAGGCAGCTCCGCGCCCTGCCGGCTGCGGTAACGCGGATGCGGTTGCACTCCCCGCAGAAATGCCCGGAGACAGGGGTGATAACCCCTATGGAGCCCGCCGCACCGTCGATCCGGAAGATCCTGGCGGGTCCTGCCAGACCGTCACGATCGAGCGGCGTAAAGCTGAATCTCTCGGTGATCCGGTCGAGAATCGCCTCTCCCGGCACGATGCGTGATTCCCAGTCGTCGCTCCGAATCGCCGGCATGTACTCGATGAAGCGGATCGTCAGGGGGCGATCGAGGGTCAGGGCGGCAAAATCGAGGATCTCCTGGTCATTGACGCCCCGCATGACCACCATGTTGATCTTGAGCGGAAAACCGGCGCGCTCCGCGGCCGCAATCCCCCCCATCACCCGGCGGACGTCCCCCCCCCGGGTGATGGCGGCAAAGGTCTCCGGCCGGAGGGAATCGAGGCTGATGTTCAGCCGCTGGACCCCCGCCTGCCGCAGGCTTTCGGCCATCTCCTCCAGCAGCAGACCGTTGGTGGTCAGCACCAGCTGCCGCAATCCGGGGATGGCGCCGAGCTGCTCCAGGAAAGGAATGATCCCCTTGCGGACCAACGGCTCCCCCCCCGTGACCCGGATCTTCTCTATCCCGGCAGCGACGGCGGAGCGGGCGACGAGGAGAAGCTCCTCGTAGCTCAGGATATCATCGTGCGCCACCAGCGGAATCCCCTCCGCCGGCATGCAGTAGACACAGCGCATGTTGCAGCGATCGGTCACGGACAGCCGCAGATAGTTGATCGTTCTGCCGAAGGTATCGGTCAATTCCATACTGTCACCCGTGGAAAATGGTGGTCCCTTTACACCGCGAGACCGTACCGCTCAAGCTTAGTGTAAAGGGTCTTGCGGTCGATTTCAAGGACTTTAGCCGCTTTGCTCTTGTTACCGTCGACCGTTTCGAGCACCCGCTGGATATGGTCCCGCTCGACTACCCAGAGGGGAAATGCCTGCACCTCGGCCGAGCTGGTGGCGGCTGCCGGAGGGGCTGTCTTCGGGGGAGCGAACGGCAGGAGGTCGGAAGAGATCACCGGCTCGGTCGCCAGGATGCTGGCGCGGCGGATCACGTTGCGCAGCTCCCTCACGTTGCCGGGCCAGGAATATGCAGCGAGGGCCGCCATCGCCTCCTCGGAGATCTCCCAGTAGGCGCTCTCGCTCTCACCGCCGGTCTTCAGGAAGTAATAGGCAAGCGGTATGACGTCTTCGGCCCTTTCCCGCAGCGGCGGGATGTTGATCGGGAGGAGGTTGATCCGGTGGAAGAGGTCTTCCCGGAACTCTCCGCGGGTCACGCACTCCTCGAGCCGCTTGTTGCTGGCGAAGACGAATCGGACATTCACGCTGATGTCGTGGTTTCCCCCCATGCGGCGGAAAGTGCCGGTCTCCAGGATGCGGAGGAGTTTCACCTGGACGTCCAGCGGCATCTCGGACACCTCGTCCATGAAGAGGGTGCCGGTGTCCGCCAGCTCGAAAAGGCCCGCCCTCCCCTTGGTCGCACCGGTGAAGGCGCCCTGCACATGGCCGAACAGCTCACTCTCGGCGGTGTTGACATTGAGCCGGCCGCAATTGACCGTGACGAAGGGCTTGGCCGCACGGCGGCTGGCGTCGTGGACGGCCCGGGCGAACAGCTCCTTGCCGACTCCGCTTTCCCCGCAGATGAGGACATGCTCGTCCGTCGGCCCCCAGCGCCGGGCGGTGTCGAGCACCTTCTGGATGACGTGGCTCTTGCCGACGATGTGGTGCTGGTCGAGCTTGTTGATTTCCAGCCTCAGGCTGATGTTTTCCAGCCGGAGACGGTTCTTTTCGTAGGCCTTGTCGATCACCATCTCCAGTTCGTCGAGCTTGACCGGCTTGGTGAGGTAGTCGTAGGCCCCGTGCTTGATGCATTCCACGGCGGTTTCGATGGTGCCGTGGCCGGTAAAGACGATCACTTCGGGGATGGTCGACTCGGACCGCATCAACTTGAGCACCTCCACCCCATCCATTCCCGGCATCCTCATGTCGAGGAGGACGACGTTGAAGACTTCCTGCCGGTATTTTTCGAGCCCTTCCTCCCCGTTGGGGGCGGATTCGACTTTGTACCCGCTCCGGGCGAGCTCCATCTCCAGCAGTTCCCGCAGCGGCTGTTCGTCCTCGATGACGAGTATCTTTGCTTCCTTGCGCATCTTTATGCTTGACATGCTGGCAGCCTCACCGTGAATTTTGCTCCGTGTCCCTGCTTGCTTTCGACATGGACCTCACCGCCGTGCTTCTTGATGATGTTGTAGGTGACGGCCAGGCCGAGACCGACCCCCTTCCCCACGTCCTTGGTGGTGAAGAACGGGTCCCAGATCTGGTCCAGGACCGAGGACGGGATCCCGCAGCCGCTGTCGGAGATGGTGGCGGTCACCATGCTGTTCTGCTCGAAGGTGGCGATTTCGATCGCTCCCGGCCCGTCGATGGCCTGGAAGGCATTCATGGTCAGGTTCAGAAAAACCTGCCGCAGCCCCGCCGCATCCCCCATGATCATCGGCAGGTCACACTGCAGGGCTTCCCGGATCTCGATATTTTCGTTGCGGGCCTTGTGCCGGATCAGCTCCAGGACATCGTTCAGGACCTGGTTGACGTTCACCAAGCCGACGGTCCCCTCCGATTTCCGGCTGAAGCTCAACAGGCTGTCGATAATCCCCTTGCACCGGTATGCTTCGCGGATGATGACCTCCAGGTACTTCTGGAAGTCGCCGAGGCGGGGATCATCCGTCAGCCCGTGCTCATCGCGGAACCGCCTGAGCAGGGCCTCGGCGTACCCCGCCACAGAGGTAAGCGGATTGTTGATTTCGTGCGCCACCCCGGCGGCAAGCATGCCGATGCTCGACATTTTCTCAGCCTGGACCAGTTGCAGCTCGTTGAGCCGTTTTTCGGTAACGTCCCGGATGAACACGAGGGCACGGGTTTTTCCGTTGGGGTCCTCGATCGGTGTGGCGATGACGTCGAAATAACGGCTTTCCCCGCACCCCTTCGTGGTGGTAAAGGAGATCTGGGTGCTCTCGCCGGTCAGGGCCTGCTCGACCGGACACTGCCCAGGCGCATGCTCGACGTCGGGGTGGAAGAGCGCCCGGCAGCTCCGTCCGATGAAGGTCTCCGACGGGAACAGCCGGGGGCAGACGTGATTGCGATGCTGTATGCAGCCGTTATGGTCGTAGATGACAACGCCGTCGCTGATGGCATCGAAGACTGCCTGGAGCTCGCCGGTCTTGATCCGCAGGCCGAGGTTGGCCGCCTCAAGTTCCTGGATCTTCTGCTTGACCTCGGAGTAGAAACCGATCTTGGAGCTTTCCAGCCCGAGCAGCCGTTCGAGATTAGGCTCGTCAACCAGTGTCCGTTTCGCGTCTCCCATGTCAGTACGACCTCTCGAGAATTGCCAGAAGATCCTTCTCGTCGGCTTGGCGTGGGGATGTCAGGATGCAGACGTCCTTCAGGGCCCGACGGGCGAGCTCCGGCAGGTCCTTGCGGGCAACGCCGAGGCTCCTCAGACTTCGGGGCGCGCCTGCGGCTTCGAGCATGGAGCCCAGCGATTCCTGAACTATGTCGGACGCCGTGTTCCTGTTGCCGTCGGCCCGGTGACCGAGACCCCAGGCCAGTTCCGGCAGCTTTTCGGTCACGACCGGGATGTCGTAGCGAATCACTTCCGGGAGGAGGACCGCATTGATGCTCCCATGGTTTGCATCGTAAAGGCCACCGATCGGGTGTGCCAGGGCATGGACGATGCCGAGGAGGGAGTTGGAGAACGCCATCCCCGCGTGCAGGCTCGCCCTCGCAAGATTCTCCAGGTCGACCTCTTTCCGCTCCCTGACCGCCTCGACCAGGCTGTTTGACAGGAGCCGAAGCGCCTTTATGGCGTGGACATCGGTGAGGGACGTGGAAGCGACAGAAAAATATGCTTCGAGCGCGTGGCTCAGGGCGTCGGTCGCGGTGGTGCAGACGTACTCGTCGGGGAGGGTGCTGAGGGTATCCGGGTCGGTCAGACTGATGTCGGGGGCAACGCAGCGGCTCATGATGGTCATTTTGCAATGGTTTGCGGTGTCGCTGATGATGGCGAACTGGGAAACATCGGAACCGGTCCCGCAGGTGGTAGGACAGAGCACAAGCGGCGGAAGAGGGCGAAAAATCTTGTCGGGCCCTTCGAAATCCCTGATCCGGCCGCCGTTGGAGACGAGAATCGCGATCCCCTTCGCCGCGTCCATGGCGCTTCCCCCTCCCAGCCCCACGATGACGTCAGCCCCCTTCCGTATGTACTCGGCTGCTCCCGCCTCCACCTCAACATCCTTCGGGTTTGCCGTGATATTGTCGTAATAGATCGCCTCCAGGCCCGCATCCATGATGTTCTTGAGCGCCTGGTCCACCCATCCTGCCCTGAAGAGCCCCTCGTCGCTGACCAGAAAAACCTTGTGCCCACCCAGTCGGCGGGCACAGTGACCAATCTGGTTCAGGAGTCCCCGGCCGAAGATGATCTCCGGCACCTCAAATTTGCAATGTTGAAGAGTGTTCTCCCCGTTTGCCATAGACCTGCCTCTAACATACTTAACGTTGTTCTACGATGCCATCCGAAACCCTGATATTTCCAGGTAAATAATAGCAATATACATACCACAATGTCAAACATGGTTTTACAAAATAAAATTAATTTGCACCAAAGTAGCACACCATTTTTTCCTGCCGGTTGTTCCATTTTTGACCAATTTGACCCCAATGTGGTGGGAAGAATCTCCACGATGTAGCCTTATTCCACAAAAAAGCCCCCACCGGCACACCCGCTTTCCGGGTACCCACCGATGCGCCGATCCTTGCTTCGTACGGCTTTAAAAGCGAAGCAGGAAAGACACGATCAGGTCCAAAACAAAAAAATAATAACGTTTTATTTATGGCACCACCGTTGCAAAGCCCGATTCACATCACGAACGGCGCACCGGGCGACGACAGTGACGAATGTGCGGAGATGTGGGCGCGCAGAGGGGCCCCGTATGGCCGGCACGGTGTACATGTCATTACGGTTTACCATATCAACATGAGGAGGTAGGACATGAAGAAAATTGCAGTATTAATCGCAGCGCTGGTCATGGCACTGTCCGCGCTGTCGTCAGCCGAGGCGGCGTTCGTGGTCGGCGGGGAGAATGGTTGGCAGTTGAGCACCGACGGGATTGTGGATGTTTTCTCCGACTACCGGAGCACAAGCACATTGCCGAGCGGTGACCGTTTTATCAGCTTTCTCGGCAACAACGACCAGAATTTCGGCGTGGAGGTCGGCCTTCTGCCGTCGGTAGTCGGCTTCAACATCAAGGCCCCCACGGTCAACGGCGTGGAATCGGCCGTCCGGATCGGCATCTATCCGAGCATCCAGAACAAGAGCCAGCGGTCCCGCTTTGACACCAGCCCAAACATCGACTTCCGCGAGATTTTCTACACGGCCAAGGGAAAGTTCGGCGAGCTGCTCGCAGGCCGTGCCCTGAACCTCTACCAGGGGAAGAACATCCTGACCGACATGACCCTGCTCACCGCAGGGGTCATCCCGGGGCCGGCAACCACGACGACCCTGGGGCATATCGGCTACGGCTATCTCTACACCAACTTCGGTCCCCAGATCCGCTACACCACGCCCGACATGAGCGGAGTCAAGGTGGCCCTGAGCGTCAACGAGCCGTACGACATCAGCTCTGAAACCGCCAAGACCAATGTGCCGCGCATCGAAACCGAGATATCCTACGCCACGGTCTACGGCAAAGGGAACAGCTTCCAGGCATGGCTCTCCGGGCTTTTTCAGACTGATACCCGCAGCACGGCAGCAGGCGTTGCGCGCCCCGGCGGCCACAACAAGTCCCTCGGAGGAGCTGCCGGTGTGGAGACCGGCTTTAGCGGCGTCGATCTGCTTGCGTCAGGCTACTACGGGGAGGGGCTCGGCATGATCAGCGCCCAGGACGGCAACTTGTTCGGCTCCTCCTCAGTCGATGCCGCCGGCGACGAGCGGACCCACTTCGGTTTCCTGGCCCAGGTGACCTATATGCTGACCCCTGAGATCAAGATCGGGGCCAACTACGGGCAGACCCGCCAGTTGGAAAGCGATTTCGACAAGACCCAGCGAAGCGTGGCCGGCGCCTTTGTCCCGATGAAGAAACAGGAGGCCGCGGTGGCCATGGTCACCTATAACTTCAACAAGTTCACCCAGTTCATCGCCGAATACGCCTACGCGCAGAATACCTGGCACGATGCCGCCACACAGCACTCCAACAGCATCGCCCTTGGCACTATGTTCTACTGGTAGAGACCTTTTACTTATCAAGGAGGTGTAAAATGCCAAAGTATGTCATAGAGCGGGAACTTCCGGGGGCGGGGCAATTGTCCGCCGAGACGCTGCAGGCCATATCGCAGAAATCGTGTGGCGTCCTGAGCGGACTCGGGCCTCAGATCCAGTGGGTGCAGAGCTTTGTCACCGACGACAAGATCTACTGCATCTATATTGCGCCCAACGAGGAAATTGTACGTGAGCATGCCCGGCAGGGAGGATTCCCCGCCAACAGCGTGGCACAGGTGCGGACGGTCATAGATCCGACGACCGCCGAATAGCGGTTCAACCAACAAACAGTGCATAAACAACGGGAGGAATGACAATGACGTTAGCTATACTTGTCGCGATAAGCTTGATGTGGTTCTCGGTGGCAATTCTGTTCCTCGGCAAGGGAGAAGCCAAGGCGACGGGCGCCATCACCGGTTTCGTCGGACTCGTGGTGGTCATGGGAGCGTTTCTGCAAACCGCCCTTTTCAAGGATCCCTTTACCGGCGGGCTCCTCTTTGCCCACGGACTACTCTACTGCACGGTGTCTTACGCCCTCCTGGCGGGGCTCGAAGACCTCCGGTCGGTCGGTAACGTCAGCCTGATGGTGGCGATCATCTCC
>DATJLB010000090.1:0-7776 GCA_035490915.1 Geobacteraceae bacterium | reverse complement strand
GTACCTATCTTCGCATTTGCGCTGAATGTCACTCCATTGATCGGAGTTCCGTCGTTCCCAGCGACCGACGCATCCTTCCAATCCCCATCCATCTTCCACCAACCGACAAGACCGGCCTTGTTGATCTTGATCTCCTGGGACTTTGCCGGGGTTTCAATATTTCCGGCCAGGTCGGTCGACCGGAAATAGACGTACTGGTCCCCGTCCTTGTCGAGAACAAACGAAGCAGCATACGTCAGCCATGTCACGTTGTCGAGACTGTACTCGGTCTTTGCCACTCCCGAGCCACCCACATCATCAACGGCTGTAAGGGTCACGGTTACGGATGTCGTGTACCAGTCATCGCTTCCCTTTGTACCCGTGAGGGTAGCTGACGTGGTCGGCTGCGTAGTGTCGATTGCCGCAAGAGCCATGACCGGCACCGTGATGAGCGCCAGCAGCATCAAAGTTCCCGCCACCAGATTACGTAGTGTATTCATTGTGGCTCCCTCCTTTTTTGCAAAATCTCGTAATAAATAGAACCTGACAAATCCAGCCATCCCTTTATGAAAGGGAAGGCGACAACATCGAAAACAAAAAAACCTACCCCGAAAAAGGGTAGGCTTTGACATGACGAAGATATGCTCTTCCTGTGCAAAGTCACTTCGACGGCCCCTCTAACCAGCTTGCGCTGGATGGTGGCTCTGTGCCACACGGTTACCCGTGCTTTACCCTTTCGGCGACTTGCTCGATCACTCGGTCCGTGCGGCAGCATTCCGCTGCAAGGCCCGAAATCGAACGAACTTGAATTTCAGAGAACATGCCCAGAAAACGTAAACGCCTGCTTTCGTAACTCATTACAGTCCAACGAAAGCAGGCGCCGATATCACAGAGCACCCGCGGTTGGACATTCAACAAAAAAGGAGCGCCACCATCTTTTTCCGAAGATGATAGCGCTCCTTTAGTCGGTAAAATTCCGGGTGCCAGGATGCAAATCCATCTCTTCGGCAACCCGGCTATCCTAGGTCAGGACCCGTGGCTTTGCGTCACCAGATTACTCTGGTTTTGCCCGTTCGGAGAACATCTTTTTAAAATTGTTAGTATACTTTTAACATAGACTTCAATGAAAGGCAACTATTTTTTTCTGGGGGGAGCAAAAATTTTCATGATGTGCCTTTTCGGAAGGGGAAGCCAATCCTGGCCACTTATGGCATATCAGCAATCCGCCTGGGTTCAAACGGGGGCCGATTGCAGGGACGCCGCTTGAACTATTTTCCCGTAGATCTGCAGAAGTGCTTCCTGCAAGGGGTGGAGGTGATATTGATTTTCATTACACGTCATGCCATAATGAAGTAAGAAAAGGGGTGAGAAGGATGAGATGCGAATATAAAGACGGGATGAAGATCGACTATTCGGGGTTTCTCCGGATGACGAAAGGTGAAGACGTAAATGTATATTTGGGGGCAGGTGATATTCCTAAAGGTTTGAAAAGCGATCTGGATTTTGCGGCCCGTCATAAAAGCTGTGGTGAATTGAGGACGGTTGCGGAGGAAATTACCGCTACTGTTGGCAGCAAGCTGCCTGAATAGAGGCTGCGATTTTCTCCTGACGACATATATTAGAAACATGGCTGCCTTTAGAAAAGGCGGACTTTTCTTGTATAATGTTTCATTCTGCTGACTCCTGCAGTCTATCCCTTAGGCCTGCTGTGTATTTTTGTAAGAACCCCGTTTTTTGTTTCATGATTCCTGCCAGGAAGATGGATTAGTACGAACAATTTGCCATCTTTTCCCAAGAAAATAGGGCAAGGGTTGCTTCACCTGGGAAAATAGGCACTGTGACAATATGAAATGGCTGGGTTGATGATTGTGAGACTATGCAACCTTGTCCTGGAGAGATTCGGGAACAATTCACCCTTACGCCTGCCGATTTAGGCTGTAAAAACTGTATGGAAGTTATTGTAATGGAGTAGCCGCCTGTTGGTCGCGGGGCATCTACGACTGCGACTACGAAATTCTCACCGAAATCGACCGATGGGAGGTCAGGTGTCGATGAAGAGTTGATGTACAACATGTTCCAAAAATTTGCCCAGTCCGTGTGATTTCGTATGACGCTTATCTGTGCCGGGTCCGGCTGATGGTTATCATAGGGAGACACTACTCCTTTTTGTAGTGTCTTAAACGTTAACAGCTGTTGTGCGTTGTCCGAATAACCGCTTCCTGCCAGGAGGAGCCCACCTAGCAGGAAGAGCAGGGATATCAAAATTCTCATTCTCATCGCACTACTCCTCATCGTACGCTCCCCCGGACAAACTTTTGTAAATCTGCATACTAAATATCACAGTCAGTGCCAACAAAAAATATTTTTATTATAATTACCTAGTGATCGCGCGCTGCAGCTCACGCTATGTTTGCCTGTACAATCGTCAGCTTTCAAGTATCTTTTTTGCAAATCTGCAAAAAACCTCTGGCTTTTTGTATGCCGTTTACATAATATCCTCTCATGCACAGGTACCTGTTCCGCTTCATGAGCAACCTCAAACTCCGCTGGAAGATGCTGGTGGTGGTCCTCCCCCTGGTGATTATCCCGATCTTCATCGTCGGAGGGGTGATCGGCTACATCTCCTACCGCCAGGCCTACCTCGGGATCACCCAGACCAGTAAGGACGACCTGGAGCACATGACCAGCTTCGCCCTCGACCTCTTCAACTCACACTACCAGCAGTTCCAGGTCTACAAGCAGGACAAGGCGAAGAGCTTCAACCAGGAGCTGGCGACGCTCGCGAACCTCTCGTACAACATCGTCGAGGCGGAGCACCGCCAGTACGCGAGCGGCAGGGTCGACCTGGCGACGGCGAAGGACGAGGCGCGCAAGGCCCTGAAGAAGGTGAACGTCGGGGAGACCGGCTACATCTACGCCATGACGAGCCGCGGGGATCTGAAGGTCCACATCGCCCGGGAAGGGGAGAACGTCTTTAACGAGCGGGACGAGAACGGCCGGCAGTTCATCCGGGAGATGTGCGAGAAGGCGGTGCGGGCGAAGCCGGGGGAGGTCCTCTACATCATCTACCCCTGGCGAAACGCTGTGCTCGGAGACAAGTATCCGCGCAACAAGGTGGTCGCCTACCGCTACTTCAAGGAGTGGGACTGGATCGTCGCCGCCGGCGGCTACCTGGAGGAGACCTACGAGGACGTCAACTTTGAGAAGCGTTCTTTCGCCGAGCTGAAGGAAAAGATCAAGAGCAAGAAGGTGGGGCGGACAGGCTACATCTTCTGCATGGACAGCAAGGGGAACTTCACGATCCACCCGACCGGAGAGGGAAAGAACTTCTTCTCCGCGAAGGACACGGACGGCTTCCCTTTCATCAAGGAGATGTGCGAGAAGAAGCGGGGGTGGATCCGCTACCCCTGGAAGAACCCGGGGGACAGCGAGCCCCGGATGAAGATCGTTCGCTACGAATATTTCCCCCCGTGGGACTGGATCGTGGCGGTCGGCTCGTACGAGGATGAGTTCTACCAGGAGGCGAACGAGATCAAGGGGCGGATCATGGAGAGCATGGTGGTGCTCACCATCTTCGTCGGCATCATCTCGACGGTGCTCGTGTTCGTCGCCTCCAAGGTCCTGACCGACCCGATCAACCACATGATGGAGGTGATCCGGAGGGTGAAGCGGGGGCGCCTCGACGAACGGATGGACGTGGAGTCGGGGGACGAGCTGGGGGAGCTCGCCTCTGCCTTCAACCGGATGACCCAGATCATCAAGCACAACAAGGAGATGGAGGCGAACCTCGCCCAGCAGGGGAAGATGGCCTCCCTCGGGGTCCTCTCCTCCGGTGTCGCCCATGAGATCAACAACCCGCTCGGGGTTATCCTCGGCTACGCGAGTTACATCGAGGGGAAGATCCCGCCCGACGACCCGAACTACACCTACATCCACGAGATCAAGCGGGAAAGCAAGCGGTGCAAGAAGATCGTCCAGGACCTCCTCTCCTACGCCCGGACCCCGCGGCCGACCCTGGAGGAGACCGACGTCAACGAGCTCCTGGACCAGATCGTCGACTTTGCCGCCAACCACACCGACATGCACCACGTCTCGGTGATCAAGAAGTTCTCGCATGAGCTCCCCCGGATCATGGTGGACGGCGACCAGATGCGCCAGGTGGCGATCAACCTGATTCTCAACGCCGGTGCGGCCATGGCGAAGGGGGGGAAGCTTGTGGTGAGCACCTCACTCGACGGCGAAGGGTTCGTCAGCCTCTGCTTTGCCGATGACGGCGCCGGCATCCCGCCGGAGAACCTGGAGCGGATCTTTGAGCCGTTCTTCACCACCAAGGCGAAGGGGACGGGGCTCGGGCTCGCCATCACGAAGCAGATCGTCGAGCAGCACCACGGAAAGATCGAGATCGCAAGCGAGATGGGAAAGGGGACGACGGTGACGATACGGCTCCCCATCGACCAGGAGGAGTTGTGAGCGGAGTAACGCAAAGTAGCTTCTCCTGATGCGCCTTGCATCTGGAGACTTTTACTGTGTCGCTTGTGGTTGTGAACAAGAATGGTTGACGTGCGAAGTTGCTGGCAGGCGTTTGTGGGCTAAAGTTGTTACTTAATTTGATGTCTATATCTGTAAAAGGGGGCATTTATGAAGAGATGGATCGTCTTTGTAACGGTTCTTGTTGCAGTAATGTGTGTAGCGCCGCAGCTCTGGGCGAAGACCTTCTACCTGAAAGACGGGGAGCGGATCGAGTGCCAGCGGTACTGGGAGAAGGAGGGGCGGGTCTACGTCCTGATCAACCGGGACACCCTGGTCGATTTCGCTCCCGGCGAGGTGGACCTGGAGAAGACCGCCAAGGCGGCCAA
This sequence comes from Geobacteraceae bacterium, assembly GCA_035490915.1. GTDB lineage: Bacteria > Desulfobacterota > Desulfuromonadia > Geobacterales > Geobacteraceae > JAMPXD01. The sequence continues at coordinate 2,941 of DATJLB010000090.1, read as the reverse complement.
GGCCCCGGCTGTCAAGAAGAAGGCTAAACACAAAAAGCACGTTAAGCGGCATGCCGTGCCGAAAGCCGCCAAACCCGCACCGTCCGCACCGTCCGCACCACCTGCCGCGACGGAGAAAAAACCGGCTGTTGCTCCGCAACCGCCGTCAGCCGCGAAACCGGCTCCTGTGGTGAAGCCGATACCGCCACGACCGGCGGCCCCAGGCGCTAAACCGGCGCCCGCTGCGCCGGCAAAGCCGACGTCCGCCGCGATGCCCCCCGGGACCCCGACGCTCCAGAAGGAGCTCGACGCAGTCTACGGTAAGTTGTACGCGGCGATGCGGTCCGGCGACTACCGCGAGCAGATAAAGTACGTGACGGGGGAGCAGCGTACGGCGGTGGAGCAGCTGGAGAAGGCACCGGCCAAGCAGAAAGAGCTGGTGAAAAAATTGATGAGCGCGATGTCCGCCACGTATACCGTTACCGGGTGCTCCGTCGCCCCCGACGGGAAGAGAGCGACCCTCGGCACCGTGCGGAAGGTTCCCCACGAAAGCTATGACAACGCCAACAAGAAGGTGGGAAAGACGGAGTACAAGGATACCCCCGGGGTCGTGGATTTCGTCAAGGTGGGGACCGAGTGGAAAGTTGCGCTGGTGAAAGAGGGATGACGGTGCCCCAAGGCGCCAGCCTGACTATTGGCCAAAGGAGTGTGTGACATGGAGGGAAATTCTCACGCAATTGCAACGCGCACAAGCTACAAGGTCATACTCAAGGCGACGGTTCACGGCCGGGAAAGGGAGAGTTCCTTTCTCTGCACCTCACGCGACATCAGCACGTCGGGCATCCTGATCGAAACGGACCGGGAACTCGCCAAGGGTGACCGGGTCACCTTCACGTTCTTTCTCCCCGGAGCGAGCCAGGTCGTGGCGGAAGGCGAGATGGTCCGTACCGAGGAAAAGGGGGATGGTGCGTTGCACTATGGTATCCGGTTCGTCGACATCAAGGAAGAGACCCGCCAGGCGATAGAGCGGTTCGTCGATTCCTTGTCACGAGAGTGATAGTTGTGGCGTCGGCTGCGGTAAGAGTGTGCAGAAGCGTAGCCGGGAGGATTCGGCATTACAAGTCTTTGCACGAGGTTTAAGTGTCCGATAAGAAGCGGATCATGTTGATCGACAACGAGGAAGGGCTCTGCCGGATGATGGAGGCGGTGCTGCGGGACAACGGCTTCGCCGTCAAGGCGTACATCCGCTCGTTTGAGGCAGTGGAGGAGTTCAAGGCGGGGGAGTGGGACCTGGTGGTGACCGACATCAAGATGCCGGGGATCGACGGTCTCGAGGTGCTGCAGCGGGTGAAGGCGAAGGACCCGTCGATTCCGGTGATCATGATCACCGCCTACGCCACCGTGGAGATGTCGATCCAGGCCCTGCGCAAGGGGGCCTACGACATGCTGACCAAGCCGTTCGAACCGGAGGAGCTCCTCTACCGGGTGAAGAACGCCCTTTCCCACACCATGCTCCTGGAGGAGAACCGCGAGCTGCGGGAGGAGCTGGTGGGGAAATTCCGCTTCGACAACATCATCGGTGCCTCGGAGGAGCTGAAGAGGGTGCTGGAGCGGGTGGAGAAGGTGGCGGTGCGTGACACCTCGGTCCTGATCACCGGCGAGTCGGGTACCGGCAAAGAGCTGATCGCCCAGGCGATCCACTACAACTCCCCGCGCCGGGTGAAGAAGTTCCTCGCCATCAACTGCGGCGCCCTGCCGGAATCGCTCCTGGAGAGCGAGCTGTTCGGCTACCGGAAGGGGGCTTTCACCGGCGCCAAGGAGAACCGCCATGGGCTCCTGGAGGCGGCCGACGGGGGGACTCTCTTTCTCGACGAGGTGGGGAACCTGCCGATGAACGTGCAGAAGACGCTGCTCCGCTTCCTCCAGGAGCAGGAGTTCCACCGGATTGGCGACACCACGCCGACCCGCGTGGATGTCCGGATCATCTCCGCCACCAACAGTGATCTGAAGGCGGCCGTGAAGGACTCCCGGTTCCGGGACGACCTCTACTACCGGCTGAATGTGGTCAATCTCCACCTCCCCCCGCTCCGGGAGCGGCAGTCTGACATTCCGCTCCTTGCGGCCCATTTCATCGCCCTCCAGAACAAGAAGTTCGGCACGCACGTGAAGGGGCTTTCCCCCGGGGCGCTCGAAGCGGCCTGCGCTTACTCCTGGCCGGGTAACGTGCGGGAGCTCAAAAACGTCATTGAGGCCTCCATGGCGATGGAGAGCGGCGACTACCTGAGCCTCCCGGTGTTCGCCCAGTTCATCGAGCTCCCCGCCGGAGCCCCCGACGCCGTCACTTTTGCCGGCGACGAGGGGGAATACGCCCGGGCGCTCTCCCGCTTCGAAATGGACTACCTGAAGGGGCTTTTGCGCAAGAACCGCGGCAACATCGAAGCGGCGGCCCGCGAGGCGGGGATGAACATGGCGACCATCTACCGCAAGATCAAGAAGTATACCATCAGGAAGGAAGACTATTCGTGATTCGCATTTCTGCAAAAATGCGCTAAACCCTTTGCACAATCGCAAAACACCCCACTCTGCACTTGTATGCTGCCGTAACCCCTCAAATTTATTTATAAAACTTCTTTAATCCCCTCTCCGCTCCCGAACCGGGGCGTTCGGGACTTCCCGATTCGCCCCACGTCAATTTTGCATTCATGCAAATTCCCTCCGGCTCCCGTCGGCCGCGCACTGACGTGCAGTCTTGTAACGTTGTGTAATTGCGTGTGAAAATCATGAACTATCGGCCTGAATAAATTGGTACGCCGATTGCTTTTAGGTATGTTAGTTACTCTTTTCTGCATGGGTCGAAGTCGGGGAGTGGTGACGATCATTTCCTCCGGCTTCACCATGGTAGGTAAACCTGAACGGTTTTTACATACGAGGTGGGCATGGCAGCAGATATAGTCTGTCCGTT
>DATJLB010000089.1:0-8707 GCA_035490915.1 Geobacteraceae bacterium | reverse complement strand
GCGCATGGTGAGCATGTCCAGAAGCCCCTGGGACGGGTGCTCGTGGGCCCCGTCACCGGCGTTGATGATGGAGCAGGGGAGCCTCTTCCCGAGGAAGTAGTGGGACCCGGAAATGGCGTGGCGCATCACGATGATGTCCGGCTTCATCGCCAGGAGGTTGAGGGCCGTGTCCAGGAGCGTCTCCCCCTTGGTCGCCGAACTGGTTGAGGGGGAGATATTGATGGTGTCGGCGGAGAGCCTCTTGGCCGCGATCTCGAACGAGGTCCGGGTCCGGGTGGAGGCCTCGTAGAACAGGTTGATGATGGTCTTGCCGCGTAAGGTCGGCACCTTCTTGATGTCGCGGCTGTTCACCTCGCGCATGTTCTCGGCCGTGTCCAGCAGGAGCTGGATCTCGTCCTTCGTCAGGTCCTGCAGTGCGATGATGTCTTTGTGCTTGAAACCCATATTCCCCCCTTGGAGCGAGTGGGCATTTTCGGAACCTGGCGGCGTTTCGCTTCTTACCCCGTTGTACGGCGCAGCGCTGTTTATGCCCAATTGGGTACTACGCCTCCGCCGGGGTCATCGCGAAGTCTTGCCAGAACCCGAAACTGCTCACTCGCCTGATGTTTAACCGGAACGGGACAGCCCCCAGGGCAACAACATAGGGTTGCCCTACAAGGATCATTTCTGCAGCACCACATCGACCGGGTTCCCCTCCTGGTCGAAATTCACCACGATCTTCTCTTTCGCACTGGTGGGGACGTTCCGGCCGACGAAATCGGCCCGGATCGGCAGCTCCCGGTGTCCCCGGTCCACCAGCACCGCCAGCTGGATGGATGCCGGTCTGCCATGATCCATGATGGCGTCCATCGCCGCCCTGATGGTTCGGCCGGTGTAGAGGACGTCATCCACCAGGACCACCTTCATCCGCTCGATGGAAAGCGGGATGTCCGTCTTTCCGACCGGCAGGTGCTCGGCATGCCCCTTGATGTCGTCCCGGTAGAGAGTGATGTCCACCGCCCCGACCGGGACCTTCTCACCCTCGATTTCTTCGAGCCGCCGCGCCAGTTCGTAGGCGAGATGCACCCCGCCGGTCCGGATGCCGACCAGGACCAGGTCCGCCACCCCCTTGTTTTTTTCCAGGATTTCGTGGGCAATCCGGGTAAGCGCCCTCTTTACCCCTGTCCCGTCCAATATTACGGTGCTGTCAGCTCCCACTGTGCCCTCCTTTCCGAAAAACTGTTCAAGGTTCGACGTTCAACATTCAAGGTTTAAAATCAAACCTGAGATTTTGGGTTACAATATCGATCCCTGAACCTCGAACGTTGAACATAAAAAGAGAGCCTCCCCGCGCGCAGACGGAAAGGCTCCTTAAATACAGATGTTCTCTCTATTTATCACCTTTGCTAACCTCACGGGGTTAAATTAAAAGGCCAATCGTACAAATTATTGAAGGGAAGATACCACTATCCGCGACCAGGAGTCAAGGGGGAAATTCTCCGTGGACGAACCGCCTGGAATTGCCGCAACCGGCACTGCTGCAGTCCCGTCGAGAACGGGGGGTCAGTGCGCCTCCTCCCGTTTCAGCACTACCAGCGTCGCGCCCCACCCTCCTCTCTCCTCGCCTGCCGGACGGAACGAAGCAACCATCTCCAGCCGGGAGAGGATGGCGTGGACCGTCCGCCGTGAGGTCCCCGTCCCCTTTCCGTGGATGATCCGGACCTCAAGGATCCCCTTTTCCCGGCAGGCCGCCAGGTAGGCAGGGAGAAGCGCCTTGATGTCGCCGGGGCGAAAGGCATGAAGGTCCAGGACCCCGTCGACTGGGAGCTGTATGGGTTCCTCTTCCATCCCGCTTTCCTCAACCAGTGTGCCGCAACGGGATTCTCGAGGCATCACCTTCAACCTTAGGCAATGAGTTCCCTGGCCTGGTCCACCTGGTTGGGAAAGAGGTCGGACGGCACCATTTCCCTTCCCAGGGCTTTGTACACCATGTACCGTGCGCACCCCGTATTGTCCTCGTTGCAGTATTTAAGCTTGATGATGTTGGCCGTCGAGGGCATGTTGGCCATCTTGTCGTTGAAGAAAATGCACTTTCCCAGCAAATCGCAATTTGGCATACTGTTTTCCCCTCCCAACGATATCGGGAGGTGAGCCCCCCATTGGTCAGCCCACTATAACATTAACCCATCCTAACTGTCGAGCATTATCTCTCTCCACGCACCATATCGTGAGCTGCACGGGAGCTTTCAAAGACTTTCAAAGAGAGTTCTTGACGCCCACACAAGTGGTTACTTGCCGGAAGACGCTTGTTCGCCGAGCTGTTCCAGTACTTTTTTGGCATCCCGGGATCCCTGTGAGGCAGCCTTCCTGAGCCACTTTATCGCTTCATCTCTGTCGGGCTCACCACCGACCCCGTCCAGAAGAACTATCCCAAAATCATACTGGGCATTGACGAAACCTTGCTCGGCCGAATAACGAAAAAGATTTCTCGCCTTCTTGAAATCTTTGTCAACCCCCTCCCCCTTGATGTACATGAATGCCAAGTTCCACGCAGCGGTGGGGTCTCCCTGTCCGGCCGCCTTCTTGTACCACGTGACCGCTTCCTTCTTGTCCATGGGGACCCCGATTCCGGTAGAATATAAAACCCCCAGCTTCGTCTGGGAATCCGCGTCACCTTGCTCAGCCTGTTTTTTCAATGTGGGGATATCGACTCCTTCAAACCCCCATGCCGGCAAAACCGCTCCGATCCCGAGAAAAAAGCAGATGCAGGTCAGCATGCACATCTTTTTCATTCCTGTTCTCCTTACCATGTAAAAATTTCCGAGCTAGCCCCGCGGCTGCGATTAAAATACCATAACGATAAAAACATTACATCAGAAAAAACATATGTCCGGTGAAATGAAGATGTGCCTTCATGGGCGGTGCTCAAGACAGCAAAGCCTCTGCGTGGACTCTTCACCGCCGGCTCAAACCCGTTGCCCAAATTCACAAATAACGTTATAATCCACCGTACTGCCTCTAAAACAAACACACACCTGGCCGCTCTCCCCGAAGGAGGCGAAAGGAACCCCGGCATGCCCGAAAAAACCCGCTGGCTCCTCCTCCTCTGCCTCGCCCAATGCTTCATCATGCTGGTCTTCATCAACTACTCGGCGGTCCTCCCCCTCCTCAAGCAGGAATGGGGGATGAACAACACCATGGCGGGCTCGATATTTTCCGTCTATCAGCTGGGATACATCGCTTCCGGCGTGGTCCTCAGTGCCCTGACCGACCGGCTCAACACCAAGCACATCTTCATCGTGTCCATCCTCTGGTCCGGAACCGCCAACCTGCTGTTCGCACTGTTCGCCCACGACTACGTGAGCGGCTTGACGCTGCGGGCACTGACCGGCATCGGCATGGGTGGAACGTACATGCCGGGACTGAAGCTCGTGGCCGAGAAGTTCCCTCCCCGGGAGCGGGGGCGGGCGGTGGGGGTCTATGTGGGAGCTCTCGTCCTCGGAGCATCCCTCTCACTCGCCGTTACCGGCGCCGTGGCCTCAGTTGCCGGATGGCGGACGGCCTTCGTCATCTGCTCGGTCGGTGTCTATGTCGGCATGCTCCTCTCCGTCCCGGTATTCAAAGGATACCGGCCGGTTTCACGGCGGGACGAGGGGAGCGGTTTCCGAGCGGAAATCGTCGGCAATCGTTCCGCCTTGCTGATGATCCTCGGCTACGGCGCCCACATGTGGGAGATGTATGGGATGAGGAGCTGGCTCGCACCGTTCTTTGCCGCACTCCTGGTGGGACACGGCATGGCACAGGGGCTCGCCACGGGCTGGGCGGCCACAGCCGCGGCAGTTATCATCGGCATCGGCAGCATCTCCACTGCCATCACCGGGACCCTTTCGGACCGGCTCGGGAGGACCAGGACCATCTCCCTGGTCATGAGCGCCAGCGCTACCATCTCGTTCTGCTTCGGCTGGCTGGTCAACGCCAACCCTGCTCTCACCTTCGCCGCCGGGCTGGTCTACGGCTATCTGATCGTCGCCGAATCGCCGGTATTCTCGACCGGCCTCACCGAACTGGTGGTCCCAGGCTACCTCGGGACCGCCATGGGAGTACAATCCCTGGTAGGCTACTCGCTCGGAATGGTCTCGCCGACTGTTTTCGGATGGGCGCTCGACCTCTGCTCCGGGTGGCAGCCGGCCGCCGGAATCAGGGGAGACTGGGGAATCGCCTTTGCGACGGCAGGAGTGGGAGCGCTCGCCGGCCCCCTTTTCATGCACCTGTTGCGTCGTTGCCCGGAAAGTGCGCGGATGGCGGGAGGAAAAAAATAATGTTCAAGGTTCAAAGTTCAAGGTTCGAGGTTATGGTTTTAACGTTGAACATTGAACGTTGAACCGATTCTGATTTTGAACGGATTCTGAAAAAACATGACCCTCTTCAAGAAAATACTGGCGGCGATGCTCCTCATTTCTCTCCTCCCCCTCATCGTGTCCGCCATCATCCTCGCCCTCAACCTCGGAAACGTCCGGGAGAAACTGGCCAGCCGTATCGCCGCGGCCGCAGACCTTCAGGCCTCGGAAAGCCTCAGACAGCGGGCCGAACAGGTGGCGACGAATATTTCCGGCTTCCTCAAGGAGTGCGAAGGAGACCTCCGCCTCCTCGCGGCCCTCCCCCGCTCCCCCCGCGTCCTTAAGGCCTTCTACGATTCCAGGAAAGGGTTGGTCTGGCACCGGAGCGGACCGGCTGAAAGCCCCCACGAAGTAAAGGAGTGGATCCCCCGTTACTCTGCCCTCGCCGTCATCGACAGGAACGGGCAGGAGATCTGCGCCATCAGGGACGGCCGGCTCATTCCTCAGGCGGAGCTGCGCAACGTCTCAAACCCGGCGAACACAGAGTACCGGAGCGAAGAGTACTTCAACCGGGTGAAAACGCTGAAGGCGGGAGAAATCTACGTCTCCCACCTGACGGGGTTCCATCTGTCGAAGGACGAACAGCTGGCCGGCGCGGCCGACCCGGAACACTCCTTCGGCAGGAGCTATAAGGGAGTGATCCGGTTCGGCGCGCCACTCTTCGATGCGCGGGGGGAATTCGCCGGAATGGTCCTCCTCTCCCTCGACCACCGCCAGCTGATGGAATTCTCCCAGCACATCCTCCCCGGCAAAAACACCGAGACCGTCTTCCCCTCGTACAAGAGCGGCAATTACGCCTTCCTTTTCGACGACGAGGGGTGGATCATCACCCATCCAAAGTTCTGGGACATCCGCGGCCTCGACCCGAAAGGAAGACCCATTCCCCCGTACAATAAACACTCGTCCCCGGCCGATGTCGAAAGCGGCCGCATCCCCTTCAATCTCGACCAGGCGGGGTTCGTCCATCCCAATTATCCGCAGGTGGCCGCCATGGCCAGGCAGAAAAAGAGCGGCTACGTCGACATCACCAACGTCGGGGGGGCGCGCAAGATGATGGCCTTCGCTCCGATCCTTTACGACAGCGGCGATTACAAACGATACGGCATCTTCGGCGCCGTAACCATCGGCTACCAGGTGGACCAGTTCCACGGAGTGGCCCGGGCCGGCGTTTCCCTGATCAACCATCAATTGCACGAACACATCATGTCGAGCACCCTGATCGTGACCGTCACCTCCTTCATGGTGGTCCTCTGCGCCTGGCTCCTCTCCCGAGGCGTCACCAGGCCACTGGCACTCCTCGCCGAAGGGACACGGCAGGTTGCCGAAGGAAGCGCCGGCAACAGGGTGGAAATAACCAGCAACGACGAGATCGGGGAATTGGCGGACAATTTCAACAAGATGGCCGAAGAACTGGAAGTACGCAAGAACAGCCTCCTCCGAACCCTGGACGAGCTCAGCTCCTCCCGGAAGGAGATCCTGGAGGAGCGCGACTTCAAGGAAAGCATCCTGGAGAGTATCAGCAGCGCCATCCTCACCATTTCACCGGCCGGCAGGCTCACCTCGATCAATGGTACCGGGAAGAAGCTCCTTGGGGAACGAGCAACGCCGGGAACTGACTTTACCGCTCTGTTCACTGGTTTCAGCGACATGGCGGAGCGGATCGGCGAAGTTCTGGCAGGGCAAAAGGGGTACGGCCGGGAACCGCTGATCGTTGAGCGTGACGACGTCTCCCGCTATTTCGAGGTCGGCTACTTCCCGATAGGGGAGGAGAGTGTCCGGGGAATTACCGTCACCATGCGTGACGAAACGGTGCGGGAAAGACTGCGCGAGGAAATGATCAGGATGGACAGGCTTGCCTCGCTGGGGAGGCTCTCGGCGGGAATCGCCCACGAGGTGCGCAACCCCCTTACCGGCATCTCCCTGCTGCTCGACGACCTGCACGACCGGTCTTTCGACGACCCGAACAGTCAAACCATGATGCGCAAGGCGCTCCAGGAGATCGAGCGGGTGGAACGGCTCGTCTCGGCACTCCTCAATTTCGCCTCCCCCCCCAAGGCGCAGTTCCGGGAAGGGGAATTGGACCGGGTGATCCACGACACCATTCTCCTGCTCCGACGGCTCTGCGAACAGCACCGGGTAGGTCTCAGCTTCGTCCCGGCGGAGGTCCCCCGCTTTTTCTTCGATGGCGAGAAAATCAAGCAGGCGGTGCTCAACCTGATCAAGAACGGTCTCGAAGCGATGCCCGAGGGGGGAACGATCGAGGTCGCCACCCGCGTGGACGAGGGGTGGGCCATTATCACGATAAAGGACAATGGCCCCGGCATCGCCGAGAAAGACCTCCCGCTGATCTTCGAGCCTTTCTTCACCCGGAAAGGGGGGGGCACCGGTCTCGGTCTTTCCATCACCCGCCGGATCGTCGAGGAACACCACGGAAAGATCGGGGTAGAAAGCGACGAGGGACGGGGAACCGTCTTCATCATCCAGTTGCCGATGAAGACGGGAAACGAACCGACTCGCCATCCAGAAGACGACCGGCAGTAAAAATGCTTGAGATGCCGTCACCACCTGTGAGAGCGGTGGTCTTAGTCGCCGACAACGGTAGTGGCGAGACGGGGCTTTTACGGGCTACTTCCGCGAAAATCAGTCGACTCGAGGGCGGTAGAAGGCCACCGCATTATCACGCAGCACCGCTCGCCCCCCCTCTTCCCCCAGGGCCTCAACAACCAAGAGCAGGTCCTCGTCCGCATACGGCCTGGGCGCCCGGGTGGACGGGAGGTCGGTGCCGAACATCAGGGCGGTCGGGTTGGCGGCGTAGAGTTCCCGGAGGGCAGACCGGACATCGAAATCGACCCGTCCGAAGCCGGTTGCCTTGACACGCACCCCCCGCTCCGCCAGCCTGAGAAGAACGCCGAAGCCCTCCCTGGAAAGCCCAAGATGGTCGATACTGACGGCGGGGAGTGATGCCAGCATATCGTACAGACCGGCCAGATCCCGGGAATCCACATATAATTCCACATGCCAGTTCACCAGCTCATGGACCCGCCACGCGACCTTCTCCAGCTTATCCGCCCCCTCCGATCCCCCCCGCTTGAGGTTGAACCGGACCGCCCGTACCCCCGCGGCATCGAGATCGAGCAGTTCTGCATCGGTCACTGTTGCCGGCAGCTGGGTCACACCGACAAAGGTCGGTCCGAGCCGGGCAAGCGCAGCACGGAGGTAGTTCTGGTCAAAGGCCTGGAATGATCCCGAGACGATCGCCCCCCCCGCCAGGCTGCACCCTTTCATGCGGGTCAGGTAGTCGTCGCAGGAAAAATCGTCCGGCAGGTACCCCTGGTTGGGGACCAGGGGAAAGCGCCGATCGATGATGTGGAAATGGCTGTCGAAGATCGTAAAATCCTGTGTGCCGTTCGGGCATGGCATGGCAAAGCTCCCCATGATAGAAAAATAGATTCGAGCTTGAAACTACGTATCTTTTGTTATATATAGAAATTTACATCAATAAGCTCACCGAAAATTCTGCGCCTTTGAAGCTCGGCACCGAACGGGAAACTTGCATGGGTACATATCGATTTTTAGTGATAACCTTGGCGTTGGCTGTCATTGTGATCGTACCACAACGGTCCGGTGCCGACTATAAAAGATTCGAGGCCTCGGAGCTCACGGTCAGGGATCAGGAGACCGGTTTGGTTTGGGCCGGTACCGGAGATATGGCACGGAAAATTCCCGGATTCTACGGCAACGAAGTGCCCAACATCAACGCCCTGATCAAGAAATTGAATGAAGATGGGTACGGAGACTGCGAGAATTGGCATCTTCCCTCCAAGGAAGAGCTCGAGACCTTGATTGAGTATGCACGTGCAAAGGGGTATGGCGGAAATCCTGCAGGCATGGAAAAAACAATTGCAAGGGCACTCAAGGAGGAGGGTTTCAGGGATATCGAGAATGGTCCCTATTGGACATCGTCCTCCTCCCTCAACCAGCAAAACGGCTATTGGCGCGTAGTCATGACCGACGGAAGGTTTATCGACTCAAAGACCGGCACGAGCGCCGTATTACCGGTCTGTTTCAGTAATGGCGAGAATGAGAAGATCATTTCAAAAGGAAAGGCTGTTTTCCAGGAACATTGTTCCGCCTGTCACGACTTTCAGAATGGGAAGGCTCCCACGGGAAAAGGGGGGATGGGAACAATGGAAACCAAGAAATGCAAGTTCGGGAAAAACTACAGCACCGTCATAAACGGGATTCGAAACGGTACCTCGAAGGGGATGCCGCAGTACAAGAATATTCTCGCCACCGACGCCATCTACGCGGTGACTATCTATGTGCTGACC
>DATJLB010000088.1:0-15398 GCA_035490915.1 Geobacteraceae bacterium | reverse complement strand
CACGGCGGGGATGACGTGGTCGTAATAGCCTCCTCCGATGAACGGCGTCAGGTTCCGGGAGTTTCGCGCCGCCAGCTCCTCCATCCGCCGGAACATCTCGAACTCCGACATCCCCGCCGGGAGGTCGAACGACTTGGCCCGCAGGGCCGCCGGGATCGGCGCGAACAGCTCATCGATGCCCGCCACGCCGATCGCGGCAAGCATCTCCCGGGTCTCCTCGGGGGTATTGGGGCAATAGCTGGCACTGCTCATTCGAGGCCCCGCACATAGTCGTCGTACTGCTGCCGGCTCATCAGGTTCCCGAGCTCCTTCAGGTCGGTCGGTTCGATCACGGCAAGCCAGCCGGAATCCTCGGCGCTCTCGTTGACGATCTCCGGCGTCTCTTCGAGCGCCTCGTTCACGGCGGTCACTTTCCCCGACAGCGGCGCGTAGATGTCGCTTGCCGCCTTGACCGACTCGATGCCGCACAGGACCTGGAACTGCTTCGCCTGCTTGCCGACCTGGGGGAGCTCCACGAAAGTGATGTCCCCGAGCTGGTGGGCGGCATACTCGGTGATGCCGACGCTCGCGACCCCTTCCTTCACCTTCACCCACTCGTGCTCCTTGGTGTAGTATGTTTCAGCCATGTACCCTCCCTGGTGGAAACGCGGCTTTCCCGCAATCTCGGCGTTGATCTTCGGGATTCCTTGTGCGACGTACCTTCCGGTACGCTCCGCGTCATCCCTCGATCGCCTTGACCTTGCGAAAAATCCACATTTCCCAATTAATGTGTGAACAACGAAGTAATTCGGTTAGCGTTTGATTGTCTATAAAACGGCACAGCAAAAAGCTCCAGCTGCAAGGCGCGTGAGGACCGGGGCGCGAGGCGTAGCAGCGCTACGTTGAGTGTCACGGCCCGGAACGCAACGCCGCAGATGGACTTTTATCGCATCCGTTAATCACGAAATCAGCTTCTTTATCCCTTCTATGAGCCTCGCCTCGTCCGCCTCCTCCCCCATCGTATCGAGCCTCAGAAGTTGCGGCTTCTCCGTCAGGAGCCCCGACCCTTCCAGGTAGTTCTCCACCTCGGACTTCCCTCCGGCGTTGTAGGAGTGCCGCACCACGGTCACACCCATCCGGTTGGTGTAGCCGAGCATCTGCCGCAGCTCCGGAAGAGCCTCTTTCCCTTCCGTGTCCCAGTCGTCGCCGTCGGTACCGTGGAAAACGTAGATGTTGTACTCCTTCGCCAGGTTCTCCGTCTGCACGATCTCGTTCACCAGCCGGTAGGCGGCGGCCACCTTGGTCCCCCCAGCCACCTTGGAGTTGTAGTAGGTGTAGAAGTCGGGGACCTCCTTCGCCTCGTTGTCGTGGAGGATGAAGCGGGACTCCACCTGCATGGCGTACTGGTAAAGGAGCCAGCTGTAGATCAGGACGTGCTGGGACGCGACCAGCTCCGTCGCCTTGCCGTCCATGGATCCGGAGTAGTCGCGGACGAAGAAGACCATTGCCTGTGACTCGTAGTCGGGCTCCCGGGAGAGGATCCGGTAGACCTTGTCCTTCGGTGCGATCAGGAACCGGGAGGTGTCGATGGCATCCAGGTCCGGGATGTTGCCGAGGGCGATGTTCGTCTCGATGATCCGCCGCAGGGTCGCCTTCTTGTCGAGGAGCTGGCCGAAGCCGCGGTGTTTGTCGGTCAGCTCGTAGCTGATGCGGACCAGCGTCGCCTTCTTCCCCTTCTCCTGGAGGTTCGGGAGCTCGAACCGCTCGGTGAGGATCCGCCCGAGGTCGTAGGCGGTCGACTCCATCTCGTGGGACTCACCCTCCCCCTGGCCGGCCCCGCCGGGCTCTTCTCCCCCCTCGGGACGGACCGGCTGCTCGCCGATCACCTCACCCTCTTCCCCCTCACCGGTCCCCCCCGCCTGCTCCTCTTCCTCCTGGGGCGGCTTGACCCGGTCGTGGACGAACTTCTCCTCGACGGTTGTGGGGACGATGACAAAGCGCTCCTTCCCCCCCCGGCCGGGCCTGATCAGCCGGCCGATCCGGATCTTGCGAGGGAAACCGTCCTGCTCCCGCAAGCGGTCCCGCTCCAGGAGCTCGTCCAGCGACCTGATCCCGGCGGTGTACGAACTCCGCGGGGCAGACATGTCCTGGAGGGCCGCCAGATCGCCGCTGCCGTAGAAGGGGTGCGACTCCAGCACCTCGTGCAGGAACTCCTCCACCTCGTGCCCCCGTCCGTCGGCAAGCTCGGCACGCAGCCGCTCCTCCCGCTCGGGCGAAAGGCCGCGCGCCTTGATTTCGGCGAAATATGTGTGAAGGTCGTTGGTCATATTCAGCTTTTCTCTTTCGCCTGCAGGAAACGCGATTTTTGCGTCAGATCAAGGCTGTCGAGGGATGATGCGAAGGCGTAGCAGCGCTACGCCGCACAAGGAATCCCGAAGACTTACGCAGAGCTGGCGCGAAAGGCGCGTTTCCTCACACCTCGTCTTCCTGGGTGCAGAAGTATTCTATGGTCTTCTCCGCACACGTCCTGCAATACCCGAGCTTGTTCCGCATCGTGCTGATCATCCTGTCGTACAGTTTCTGGTTCTCCTCGTTGGTCCGGTTGGCGAGCGCCCCGATCAGGCTCCCCGCCCCGGCGATGTCGCTCTTCAGGCGCACGTCGGTGACAGCCTTCACCAGCTCCAGGTTGTCCATGAAGTCGTAGGACGGCTCCACCGAGATCTTCTGGCCGTAGATCTTCCGGATCGAGGTGCGGAAGCTCTCCCGCTGTTCCTCGGTCTTGAGCCCGAGCCGGTCCTCGATGTTCCGCACGTACCGCTCGTCGATCTTGATCGCCTTCAGCTGCCCGGTCTGGGGGTCCTTGTACTTCCAGAGTTTGTCCGGCCCCAGGGACTCGGCGTCGACCCCGATAATCATGTTCACGTAGTTCATCACGTCCCGCCGGATGGCGAACGGCTCGTCCATGTAGGCGTTGAACATCTCGGTCATGATCCGCTCCCGGTAGAGTTCCTTGGCGATCTTCAGGTCGTCCAGGTACTTCGCCCGGTCCGCCGCGTCGGTCACGTAGTCGAGAATCACCCGCTCCAGGGCGCGGAACACGTCGTGGGCCACCATGCAGCGCCCCTCGTTGGTCTCCGAGCTCTCCGCCAGGACCTGCATGGTCCGGCCGAGGTTCCGCTGCCCGATCCCCTTCTGGCCGAACCGCTTGGTGATGTCCGGGTCCTGGTTGAGGGTGTCGATCACCTCGGCGAGGGTCTTCATGCTCTTTTCGCCCGCCACCTCGCCCGCCGCGAGCTTCAGGGTCTCCACCGGCGTGAGCTTCGCCGAGCGGGGAAGCCGCGTCAGGACCACCGCGACGCTCGCCGCGTAGTTCAGGTTCGGGTCGAGGTGGAGGTCTTCCCGCGTCAGGGTGGTCTTGGTCTCGCCGCCGATGGCATAGCCGGTCAGCTGCTCCTGCATCCGGTAGTGGGTGTTGTGGGAGACGTAGCAGATCCGGCAGCGGTCGATGATCGGCGCCTCCTCCTTCTCCGAGAGGAAGTGGTTGAACTCCGAGTTGTTGCTGGTGGCGACGATCAGGGTGTCGATCGGCCACTTGTAGCCGTCGATCTCGATGGTCCGGTTCTGGATCACCCCGAGGTAGACCTGGACGAGGTCCTTCTTGTTCTTGTAGATCTCGTCGGCAAAGTGGATGCCCCCTCCCGCCACCCGCGCGAGCGCGCCGCGCCGGAGGTCGAAGCGGTACGGGTTGTTGGTGTCGGTGATGTGGAGCATCCGCTGGATCGACTCCTCGCCGAGGAGGTCGACGGCTGAGGAGGTGATCTTGTCCTTCGCCGGGTACTTGCCGGTCACCGTCCCGAGGCTCTCGGTGAGGGGAACCGGGATGATCTCCACGAACTTCAGCGCCTCGTCGACGTCGCCTCCGGTGAAGCTCCGGATGTCGTGCCACATGTAGCCGCTGCACGCCCCGAGCGGACGGTAGCTCGCGAAGAACGTCTCGATCTCCCGGTCGGTGAAGCCCGCCCTCTCGGCGAGGAATTTCTTCGTGTCGTCCGGGTCGTCGAAGAGGTTCATGGCGAGAACCACCGGGTCCTCGTAGGTCTGGGACTCGATCACGGCGATCTTTCCGTACGAGCCGAGGCGGTCCATGCCATTGTACCGGAAGGTGTAGCGCCGGTTACCCTCCCGGGCGAGGAACTGGCGGTACTTGCCGCAGAGAAACTCGACGAAGAAGGTCTTCCCGTTCCCCGGCTCGCCGACCAGGACGAAGGCCATCTCCTTGGAGGAGCCCCCCTCCGCCGCGTCCTTGACGAAGGAGACGAAGCTGTTGATCTCGTCGTACATCCCGACCGGATGCTTGGCTCCGGTGCGGAAGATGGAAAAGTCGTAGGTCGTCCGGCTGTTCACCACGACCTTCTCGATCCCTCCCTCAAGAATCATCCGCGACACCGCCTGGAACGCGTTCTCGAAGCGCCGCTTCCCCTCCTTCACCTCGGACAGGTGGTGCTGGAGCGTCTCTATGCTGGTACCGTTCATCGTATCGTCCCCCCTACCTGATTTCCGTTTGGTTTTAAGTATACCGCAATTTTTCTCCTATCCTCTCATGAGAGGGAATTTTTTGTTTCGGGAGTCGTTATGCGGGATGGAGGGGAACGCAAAAAGCCCGCGAGAGCGGGCTTTTGCTGATACGCAGTATGTGTGTTGCAACCGGGGGAATCAGAAGAGGACCATCGGCTTCGTTGAGCCCGTTACTTCTCCTTCCCGCCTTCCTTGAAGTCGCATCCCTCCCGGGGGCACTTCACGAACTCCCCCTCCCGCTTGTAGACCTTCTTCACCAGGAGCGGGAAGCCGCACTTCGGGCATTGTCGCTCCACCGGCGGGTCCCAGAGCGCGAACTTGCACTGCGGGTACCGGTTGCAGGAATAGAAGAATTTCCCGTAGCGGGACTTCTTCTCGGTGAGCTCCCCTTCCTTGCACTCGGGGCAGACAACGCCGGTCCCCTTCGGCTTCACCAGCGGCTGGATGTTCTTGCAGCCGGGGTAGGCGGAGCAGGCGAGGTACTTCCCGTAGCGCCCCTCCTTGATCAGCATCTGGCTGCCGCACTTGTCGCACTTTTCCTCGGAGAAGACCGGCTCGGCGGGCTCTCCCGCCTCCTTTTCCAGCTTCCGGATGTATGTGCACTCCGGGTAGCCGGAGCAGGCGTAGAACTTGCCGAATCTGCCGAGCTTCACCACGAGAGGTTTCCCGCACTCGGGGCAAATCTCGCTCGTCGCCTCGGTGGTCAGGTCCGACTTCCGGACCTCCTCCTCCTTCTGCTTCAGCAGGGTGATGAAGGGATCCCAGAACTCGTGGAGGAGCGGCTTCCATCTCTTCTCGCCGCGGGAGACCTGGTCGAGTTCCTCCTCCAGGGAGGCGGTGAAGTTGTAGTCGACGTAGCGGGTGAAGTGGTTGACCAGGAGGTCGCTCACCACCATCCCGACGTCCTCCGGGAAAAAGCGCTTCTTGTCGAGTCGGGCGTATTTGCGCTCGATCAGGGTGTTCAGGATGCTCGCGTAGGTGGAGGGGCGGCCGATGCCGTACTCCTCCAGGGTCTTCACCAGCGTCGCCTCCGAATAACGGGGAGGGGGCTGGGTGAAGTGCTGCTCGGGGATGAGCTTGCGGAGTTCCAGGATCTGCCCCTCCGTGAGCGGCGGCAGCACACCCTCCTTCTCTTCGCTGTCGTCGTCCACCCCCTCGATGTACAGTTTCATGAAACCGGGAAAGCGGATCACCGTGCCGGCCGCCCGGAAGCGGTAACCGTCGCCAATGCCGATCTCCACCGAGGTCTGGTCGAGGAGCGCCTCCGCCATCTGGCAGGCGACGGTCCGTTTCCAGATCAGGTCGTACAGCTTGAACTGGTCGGGGGTGAGGAATTTCTTCAGCTCCGCCGGGGTCTTGGCGATGTAGGTCGGGCGGATCGCCTCGTGGGCCTCCTGGGCATTCTTCGCCTTGTTCTTGAAGAAACGCGGCTTCGCAAGCGCATATTCCTTGCCGTAGAGAGCGGTGATCACCTCGTGCGCCTCGGTGAGGGCCTGCTGGGAGAGGATCACGCTATCGGTTCGCATGTAGGTGATGAGGCCCACCGCCCCTTCCCCGATGTTGATCCCCTCGTAGAGCTTCTGGGCGGTGGCCATGGTCTTCTTGGCGGAGAAGCCGAGCTTGCGGGCCGCCTCCTGCTGGAGGGTGGAGGTGGTGAACGGTGGGGCGGGGGTCCGCCGCCGCTCGCTCTTCGTGACCTTCTCCACCCGGTAGGCACAGGCCGGATCCGTCTGGCACCCCTCCAGGACCGCGACGATCCGGTCCGCGGCCTCCTGGTTGGGGATGTCGAACTTGCCGAGCTTTTTCCCCGCAGCCTCCACGAGGTTGGCGGTGAACGCCTGGCCGGCAACCGTGGCGAGTTGGGCGGCGATGGTCCAGTACTCCTCCTCCTTGAACGCCTGGATCTCCTTCTCCCGCTCGCAGATCAGGCGAAGCGCCACCGACTGCACCCTGCCGGCGGAGAGACCGTAGCGGATCTTCTTCCAGAGGAAAGGAGAGAGGTTGAAGCCGACCAGGTAGTCGAGAACCGACCGCGCCTGCTGGGCATCCACCAGTTCCTGGGAGATGTCGCGCGGGTGCCTGACCGCATTGACGATGGCGTCCTTGGTGATCTCGTGGAAGACCACCCGGCGCACCGGGATCGACGGTTTCTTCTTGTCCAGCCCGAGGGCCGCCAGCAGGTGCCAGGCAATCGCCTCCCCTTCCCGGTCCGGGTCGGTGGCGAGGAGCAGCGCCGAGGCGTCCTTCAGCTCCTTCTTGATGGCATCGATATGCTTTTTACTCTCGGCGAGAACGGCATACTTCGGCGTGAAGTCGTGTTCGACATCCACCGACCCCTGCTTGCTCGGGAGCGCCCGGACGTGGCCGAACGAGGCGAGCACCCGGTAGTCCGTACCGAGGAATTTCTCGATGGTCTTCGCCTTGGCGGGGGATTCGACTATGACCAAATTGTGGGACATATGTTCACCTTGTAAATGGGCAAATGCAAAATAGAGCGCGGATGACGCGGATTGAGCGGATCAGCGCGGATTTATACCTCTTTGAAAATAAACCGGCAAACTAAAAAATTTCCCCTTTTGGGTTTAACCACTGAACATTTCAAGCATTATCCGTGTAAATCCGCATAATCCGCGTCATCCGCGTTCTATGCCTTTCAGGAAATCGCAAAAATCTTGCCGGGAAGCTGCATCACCGCCCCCTTCAGCTCCAGGGCGAGTAAAATAGCGGAAACGTCCCCCACTGTCAATCCGCTTTTTACGATGACGTCGTCGATGTGACGGGGCGCCTCGGCGAGCAACGTATAGACGGCAGCCTCCTTTGGCGTGAGGGCGAAATCGGGCGCCGGCGCCGCTCCCGCGGCGGCGGCAGTACCTATGCGGTGGGGGAGCTCCTCCAGGATGTCCTCCACCCCCTCCACAAGCTTCGCGCCATCCTTGATGAGACGATTGGTACCTCGGCTCGCACCGGAGTTGATGTTTCCCGGGATGGCGAAGACCTCCCTCCCCTGTTCCAGGGCATACTGGGCGGTGATGAGGGAGCCGCTCTTCTCCATCGCTTCCACCACCAGCACCCCGCGGGACATCCCGCTGATGATCCGGTTCCGCCGGGGGAAATTTTCCGCCAGGGGGAGGGTCCCGAGGGGAAACTCGGAGACGATCGCACCGCTCGAAGCCATTTCCTCGAACAGCCTCCGGTTTTCCGGCGGATAGATCACGTCGATCCCGCAACCGAGCACGCCGATCGTCCGGCCGCCGCTGGAGAGCGCCCCGCGATGGGCCGCGGTATCTACCCCCCGTGCCATCCCCGATACCACCGTGATGCCGTGCCCGGCGAGGTCCGACGCCAGCCGCGTGGTGGTATGCATGCCGTAGGTCGAGGCGCGCCGCGAGCCGACGATGGCAACGGCGGTCTCGCTCCCGCGCAGCTCACCCTTGACATAAAGGTAGGGGGGAGGATCGGGTATTTCCAGGAGGAGCTTCGGATACTCCTCGGCGAGAAACGTGATGACGCGCACCCCGCATCGCGCCACTTTCTCGCACTCCTGATCGGCGAAGGTGCGCCAGTCATGGCTGCAGATGGCGGCAGCGGCAGCGGCGCTGACCCCCCTGGCCCCGGCAAGCTCCGTTTCGGAGGCCCGCAGGACCTTTTCGGGGGTCCCGAACCGTTCCAGCAGGCGGCGGAAGGTGACATTTCCCACCATGGGAACCGATTTCAGGGCAAACCACCAGTAATGTTCCATCGAGGACTCGCATCCGTTCGGACGGCAAACAACCGGCAACGAGACGATAAAAAAAGGACCGGCCCCGAGCCGGTCCTTTCCTTCAGTGCTATTTGCTCTTTCTGAGCTCTACCCGGTCACCGAGATAGACGGTGTCAATGCTCTTCACGATCAGCGCCGTGGAAGTCTTCTCTCCCGTCTCCACAACCACGATCGCCCCCACAACCTCCTCGGGAAGCCTGTCGATGTCTCCGTGCACGTACCTCTGATCAGGGACGACCTCCCGGGCGACGTAGAGCAGATTCCCCACCTCAACCCCGTTGGAAGCGCCGAGGTCGATGAAGGCGATATCTCCTGCGGATGCGGTTTGATTGCCGGTCTGCGTATCGATGAGGTAGCCGGACAGTTCGCGGGTGGCGGCCTTCAAGGTCACCTCTCGCCTCCGGTCGCGGTACGGCATCAGGTAGGAACCGGGACCGATCTCCATGAACGACGTGGTGATGATCGCCTTCGAGGCCTTTTCCTCCACCTCCGAGAGCTGGAGAGCGCCAAGGGGAATGATCTTGTGCCCCATGATGAAGTTTGTCACCGGATGGCTTACCGGTCCCATGTCCTTGAATATCGAGAACCGGTCGCCGACCTTTCCCTTCCGGTTCTTGCCGATGTCCGTGTAGACGATATCGTCCTCACCCGACAACTCCCGGTTCTGGTAAGTTGAGATGATGGAACCGTACGGCCTGATGTCCGTTTCCAGAAGGGACCCCGTCCCTCCTCTGACCAGAAAGGTCCTTTCCGGTGCCGCCTCTTCGGCAACGGTCTTTGCAGGTGGTTGCGGAGGTTCGGGTTTGACGGTCTGCACCGCCGCCGGAGGCTGCTCCCCCTCCAGGACGATCCGGTCAGGATAGATTTTCGCCTTCTGTCCGGGAAAGATGAGGTGAGGATTGGTAATGGCCGGATTGTTGGCCCAGAGGCTCGGCCAGTAGTAAGGGTCCTTGATAAAGCGGTCGGAAAGCCCCCAGAGGGTATCCCCCTTCTTGATCACGTAAACGGTCGGTTCGTCCTCCTGGGCAAACGCCTGCTGGAAGCCGGCAACCGCCGTCATAGCCAGCACCACGGTGAAAAGGATCCTTTTCATAGACACCTCGCAGAGAATAGGTATATCTTTTAGTTGCGGCTCAGCCGTTCCCGCGCTTTGGCTGCGGCATGGCTCTTCGGGTATTTTTCCACCAGCGCCTCAAGGGCCTTCCTGGCTTTCTCAGGCTGGTTGAGACCGATCAGCGAAAAGCCGACCTTGAGCATGGCATCGGAGGCCTTTTTCCCCCCCGGGTACAGCTCGATGACCTTGTTGAAGGCATCGAGCGCCCTCTCGTAGTCTCCCTGGGTATAGTAGCATTCCCCGATCCAGTACCGGGCATTGCCGGCGTATTCGCTGGCGGGGTAGGTCGCAATGAACGCTTCGAAAGCCTCGATGGCACCTTTGTAGTCGTTGGAGCTGAACAGCCCGAACGCCTTCATGTAGGCGTCCTGCTCGACGGATTCCCGGTCGCCGGCCACGCTCCCCTTGTTGACGACCACGATCTTGGCCGGGGAGGCTTTCCCGTCGGCCTTCTGGGAAACACCCGCCAAGGACGACTTCAACTCCTGATAGCCGGGCTTCAGCTCCGCCAGGTCGGCGGAATTGGCCTTGACCTGGGACTGGAGCTCCTTCAGTTCAAGCGTCATCTCCGCGAGGCGGGCGTTGGTCCCCGCATTACCCTGGATCAGCTGTTCCAGCCGGGCTTCCATCTCGGTCTGTTTTTTTATGATGATGTCGTTGGTGCCACACCCGGAAGCCGCCAGACAGAAAACAGCGGCAGGTAGCCAGTGTTTCAGTGCCATTGCCCCTCCTTACCCCGCAATGAGACATAATTAAAGCCATTTCTCCTGCTTTGTCAAGGATAAAGCACCCTTTTGGGGTTCGTGCTTCGAGTTAACGGCTTCAAATCCGCAACCTGAAACTTTAAACTTGAAAAGTGAACCCAGATGAATAATTATAGTTTGTTTGAAGTGGCACCAACCTCCCAAGGCTCACTCGATGAAGAAACCCGAACTGCTCGCCCCGGCAGGAAACCTGGAAAAACTCCGGATTGCCGTCCACTACGGGGCAGACGCCGTCTACCTCGGAGGGAAGAACTACGGCCTCCGAAACCTCGCGGACAACTTCACTCCGGCGGAGATGGAGGCGGGGGTCCGCTACGC
Organism: Geobacteraceae bacterium; assembly: GCA_035490915.1. GTDB lineage: Bacteria > Desulfobacterota > Desulfuromonadia > Geobacterales > Geobacteraceae > JAMPXD01. The sequence goes on along the minus strand of DATJLB010000088.1, from coordinate 4,888 downwards.
CCACGACCGGGGGGTGAAAGTCTATCTCACCGTCAACAGCTATCCCGACAACGCCGACATAGCGCCCCTCTACCGTTACCTGGAAGAGGTGGCACAGATCCCGTTCGATGCCTACATCGTGGCCGATCCCGGTGTAATCGACATGGTCGCCGAGGTCTCCCCCGGAAGCCCGCTCCACCTTTCGACCCAGGCGAACACCACCAACTGGCGAAGCGCCCTCTTCTGGCGGCGGCAGGGGATCTCCCGGATCAACCTCGCCCGGGAGATGTCCCTCGACGGGATCAGGGAAGTGCGGGAGCGGGTCGACGTCGAGCTGGAGGCGTTCGTGCACGGCGCCATGTGCATCTCCTATTCCGGCCGCTGCCTCCTCTCCAGCGTCATGAGCGGCAGGGGGTCGAACCGGGGGGAGTGCGCCCATCCGTGCCGCTGGAGCTACTCCCTCGTCGAGGAAACCCGCCCCGGCGAGTACTTCCCGGTCATCGAGGACGAAAGCGGCACCTTCATCTTCAACTCCAAGGACCTCTGCCTCCTCCCCTACCTCCCCGAACTGGTCGGAAGCGGGGTGGACTCCCTGAAGATCGAGGGACGGATGAAGGGGATCAACTACGTCGCCTCGGTGGTCCGGGTGTACCGGGAGGCAATCGACCGCTACTGCGACGACCCGGCGGGGTACCGCTGCCGGGATGAGTGGCTGGCGGAACTTTGCAAGATCAGCCACCGGGGGTACACCTCCGGCTTCCTCCTCGGCCCCCCGAAGGACCTCGACCTGGAGGTCCACTCCCGCTACATCCGGACCCACGACTTCGTCGGGGTCGTGGAGGAGGCGCTTCCCGACGGCGCGCTCCTCGTGGGGGTGAGAAACCGCCTCGAAGTGGGAGAAACCCTCGAATTCATCGGCCGCGGCATGACAGCCGCGACCCTCGTCCTGCGGGGGATGACCAGCGAGGCGGGAGAGCCGCTCGCCGTCGCCAACCCGAACCAGCGGGTCCGGATCACGGCCCCGTTCCCAGCGGCACAATACGACCTGATCAGGCGGGAAAAATGCGCATAATCACAGAATGGCTCACCGGCAAGGAGGCCCCGGCCAGACGGGACCTCTCCCTTCTTCTCACCGTTTTCGGCGTCGCCTTTTTCCAGTCGCTCGGGAAGATCCCCCTCATCGAGCCTGACGAAGGGCGCTACGCGGAAATCCCCCGGGAAATGCTCGAACGGTGCGACTTCATCACGCCCCTTCTCAACTACGTCAAGTACTTCGAAAAGCCCCCCCTCCACTACTGGCTGAACGCACTCTTCATGAGCATCTTCGGCCGGAACGAGTTCGCCGCCCGCTTTGCAGGGGCGCTCATGGGGCTTCTCGCGGTCCTTCTCACCTACCACGTCGGCCGCAGGCTGTTCGGCCGGCGAAGCGGGCTCTGGGCCGCCCTGATCCTCGGCACCTGCACCGGCTTTCTCGCCCAGGCCCGGCTCAACATCACCGACATGACCCTTACCTGCACCCTGTCGGCCGCCCTCGCCTTCTTCATCGTGGCGGTACGGGAGGACGAGCCGCTCAAGGGGCGCTACTACTACCTGAGCTACCTCTGCGCGGCCCTGGCGGTCCTCGCCAAGGGGCTGATCGGCATCGTCTTCCCCGGCGCCATCGTCTTTCTCTACCTCCTCCTCACCCGGCGCTGGCGGCTCCTGAAGGAGATGCGCCTCGCCACCGGCATCCCCCTCTTCCTGGCGGTCGCCGCCCCCTGGTTCGTCCTGGTCTCCGTGCGGAACCCGGAGTTTGCCCGGTTCTTCTTCATCCACGAGCATTTCGAGCGCTTTCTCACCAAGGTACATGGCCGCTACCAGCCGTTCTGGTTCTTCATCCCGGTCCTTGCCGGCACCATGCTCCCGTGGTCACTCTTCATCCCCGCCGCCTGTCGCGGGACCTGGCGGGAACGGCTGAGCACGGAAGGGAGCTCCCGGCTCTATCTCCTGATCTGGGCCGCCTTCATCTTCGTCTTCTTCTCCAAGTCCGACTCCAAGCTGGTCCCCTACATCCTGCCGGTCTTCCCCCCCCTCGCCCTCCTGATGGGGAACGCCCTGGTGAAGACCATCGACGGGGGATTCGCCCCGCTCAGGCTCCAGTCCTGGCTGGCAGGGGGAATCCTCGCCGTCCTCGGCACCGGTCTCATCCTCTACCCCCATCTGGCTCCGAAACCGGAACTCGGCACCGTCGCAGCGACCGTGATGGGGTTCCTCTTCCTCGGCGAAGGGGTGGCTGCCCTCGCTTCCGCCCGCAAGGGGAGTACCCTCGCCCTCTTTGCCTCCCTCTGCCTCTTTTCGTACCTCCTGGGGATTGCCGGCCCACCCCTCGTTCTCTCCAGGATTGCCGAAAAAAAATCGTCAAAGGAGCTGGCGCTCCAGGTCGCCCGGAGGTCGAGCGCGGATGCCGTTGTCGCCTCCTTCGGCTACGAACAGGGGCTGCCGTTCTATGCCGGGCGGCGGGTCGTTGTGGTCGGCGACCGGAACGAACTCGACTTCGGCAGCCACCAGGGGGACCAGTCCGCCTGGTTCATCGACCTGCCGCAATTCCGCGTCCTCTGGGACGGGAATAAGCCGGTTTTCGCCCTCCTGAAAGAAGAGGATCTCGCCTCGCTCACCGAAGCAGTCACATCCCCCGTCAAAGTGCTCGACCGGAACCGGCGGAGGGTCCTGATCACCAACCGATAGTGCTAAAAGTCTTGCAGCTGCAGCGGTTTTGTGCAATAGTTTGTGCTTAACTATTTTGCCGGAGGCGACGGTGCGCACAGAGTTTCTTCCCTTTTCCACACCTACCATCGATGACGATGAAATCAACGAAGTTGTCGATTCGCTCCGCTCGGGCTGGATCACCACCGGGCCGAAGGTGAAGCGCTTCGAGGAGGCGTTCAAGGCGTACGTGGGTGCATCCTACGCGGTCCCCTTGAGCTCCGCCACCGCGGGGGAGCACCTGGCTCTCCTGGCGCTCAAGATCCAGCCAGGCGACGAGATTATCACCACCCCCATGACCTTCGCCTCGACGGTGAGCATGTGCGTCCTGACTGGTGCCACGCCGGTCCTGGTGGACATCGAGCCGGGCACCCTGAACATCGACGCGACGCGGATCCGGGAGAAAATCACCGACAGGACCAAGGCGATCATCCCGGTCCACTTCGCCGGCCAGCCGTGCGACATGGACGCGATCTTTGCCCTGGCGAAGGAGTTCGGCCTCACCGTCATCGAGGACGCGGCCCACGCGGCCGGCACCGAGTACAAGGGGCGAAGGATCGGCTCCTTCGACTCCATCTCCATCTTCTCCTTCCACCCGAACAAGAACATCACCACCGGCGAGGGGGGGATGGTCTGCACCCCGGACGAGGCGCTCGCCGAAGAGATCTCGCTCCTCAAGTTCCACGGGATGAACCGTGAGGCGTGGCGGCGCTTCTCCGCCCAGGGGAACCCCTCCTACGACATCATGCTCCCCGGGTTCAAGTACAACATGATGGACATCCAGGCGGCCATCGGCCTCCACCAGCTCCTGAAGCTGGACGGCTTCATCGACAGGCGCCGCGAGATCGCCGAATTTTACACCGAGGCGTTCGCCGACGTGACGGAGCTCGCCGTGCCGCAGCTCGCCCCCTATGAACAGCGGCACGCCTGGCACCTCTACACCCCGCTCGTGCGCATCGAGAAGCTCTCGATCGACCGGGACCGCTTCATGGCGGAGCTGAAGGGGCTGAACATCGGCAGCGGTCTCCACTACAAGGCGATCCACCACCACGCCTGGTACCGGGAGCACCTCCCGCAGCCTGCGGGTACGCTCCCCAACGCCGACTACGCCTCCGACCGGATCCTGTCGCTCCCCCTCTTCCCCAGGATGACCATGGAGGATGCGCAGGACGTGGTGGAGGCGGTGAAAACGGTGATTGCACGGAACAAGAAATAGAGGCAGAACCAAAACCCCATTTGAACACGGATCAGTGCGAAAGAATCGGAGATAAGAAAGGTTTTGCCAACCGGGCGCGAGATTTCGGCCAGATCGTCGCTGGCCCGCAGAAACCGTGCCGAGGCGTAGCTGCGCTACGTTGAGGCAGGGTTTCGAGGACACGGCGGCGAGATGGTCGGAAGACCGCGCCCGCCCACAGGGAAATTGCAATGCCAGACAAACCATACATCTCCATCGTCATCCCGGTCTACAACGAGGAGGGGAACCTCCGCCCCCTGTTCGAGCGGCTCTACCCGGTCATGCGGGGGATGGGAAAGCCCTTCGAGATCGTGTTCACCAACGACGGCTCCCGCGACAATTCGCTTGCCATCCTGAGGGAGCTGGCAACGCAGCACCCGGAGGTGCGGGTGATCGAGTTCAACGGCAATTTCGGCCAGCACATGGCGATCCTCGCCGCCTTCGAGAAAAGCTCGGGCGAGATCGTCATCACCCTCGACGCCGACCTGCAGAACCCGCCGGAGGAGATCCCGAAGCTGGTCGCCGAGGTGGAAACGGGACACGATGTGGTGGGGACCATCCGGCAAAAGCGGCAGGACACCTTCTTCCGCAAGGGGGCCTCGCGGATCGTCAACATCACCACCAACAAGATGACCGGCATGCGGATGAGCGACTACGGCTGCATGCTCCGCGCCTACCACCGGAACGTCATCGACAACATCAACCGCTGCCAGGAGACCACCACCTTCATCCCGGCGCTCGCCCAGACCTTCGCCGCCAACCCGTCCGAGGTCCCGGTCGCCCACGCCGAGCGGGCCGAGGGGGAGAGCAAGTACTCCCTCTACAAGCTCGTCCGGCTCAACTTCGACCTGATGACCGGCTTCTCCGTGGTGCCGCTCCAGCTCTTTGCGCTGCTCGGGATCTTCACCTCCCTCGCCGCGGTCGCCTTCGCCG
>DATJLB010000087.1:0-4707 GCA_035490915.1 Geobacteraceae bacterium | reverse complement strand
CTCGACCCCCTTTATCAGGCTGCGGATGATGAAGGTAACGAACTTGGACTCGTCATCGAACGGCCCGTAAAAGTGTTCCAGGGCGACATTGATGCCGGTCATTCTGTCGGCGTAGACCTTCAGCCACTCCTTGAACTGGTGCTTGGACAGGGAATAGCTGCTCGTCCGCTTGTCGAGGACGGTGTCCGTGTTGATGAAGCGCCTGACGTTGTGCTCCGCCCCCAGCTGAAGCAGGGTCAGCGGGAGGACGAGGTTCGCGTTGAGGAGGAGGAGGTCGTTTATTTCTTTTCTGCCGTAGTTGGTCGCGCAGTGGACGATCGTGTCGATGGCGTGGCGCCTGAAAACCTCCGACAGGTCGTTGGTTTCGATGTTGAACTCGGTCACCATGGGCCGGAGGTCGTCGATGCGCCAAAAATCCGAAGCGGTCCGGGTCGTGATGACGACCGTGCACCCTCCCTGGAGAAGCCTTCGCAGAAGATTGCTCCCGAGAAAACCGGTGCTCCCGGTGAGGAGGATTGTCCTTCGTTCAACAGACATGATTCGGCCTCAGATTCCCCGGTTTTCCCCTCCCCGCCGGAACGGTCAGCGTCCCCTTCTTCACGAGCCTCGACAACGCAAGGCCGGACGCCAGATCGAGCGGCGTCAATGTGAGCCTGGTGGCGGTGTAGCGGGCTACGATCTCCGAGGTTTTCTCCCGTTTCCCCATCTCGTGGCACTCCCGTTTCCACTCGTACGCGTAGAGCCTCTTCAGCCATGTCTCGGCGAGATAGCGCTCGGCGAACCAGAGGCGAGCCTGCCGGTAGCACCGGTTCAGGTACAGCTTCTCCTTGCTCACCGTGATGGAACCTTCGTGCGCGCGGAAGTACGACAGCGGCTCGTCGAGATAGGCGACCTGCGGATAGCGGGCGGCGGTGACGAGGTAGAGGAGGAGATCGGGTCCCGCCCCGTGCCGCGGGAAATCATGGATCGTAGGAGACGGCACCCCGAGGAGGAGGTTCTCCCGCACGTCCCGCATCCGGAAAAGCGCCCCGCCCGGAGAGAGGGGGACGTCGCCGTTGAACAGCGCCATACTGATGTACCGGCTGCTCGCGAAGAGGCCGGTCTGCCGAGAGAACTGGTAGCGGACCTCCCCCTGGAACGGCTCGGGGCCGACAACCGCAGAAGTGAACGCAAACCCCACGTCGTCGCGCTGCAGGAGCGGAACGGTCTTCTCCAGGTAGTCGGGAGCCATCAGGTCGTCGGAAAAAAGTATCTTTCCGTAAATACCGCGTGCCTCCTCGGCACAACGGAGCCAGTTGCGGACAGGGCCGAGGTTCTCGTCGTTGCGAAAGACCCTGACGCGCGGGTCCTGCGCCGCCATTTCCCGGCAGAGCTGCCACGTCCCGTCCGTGCTGGCGTTGTCCACCACCACGATCTCGATGTCGGCAACCGTCTGCTCGAGCGCCGACTGCACGCAGGGGGCAAGCAAGGTTTCGCGGTTGTAAACGGGAATCAGCACGCTGACGAGGGGAAAGTGCTGCTGCACGGAGCCCGTCAGGATGCTTTCCTCAGTTTTTTCCAGAGCCACCCGAGCCTCCTGTATTCGGCATACAGATGCCAGCCGACGGACTTCAGGAAGGCGATTTCTTCCCGCTTCCACCGGTCCTGGTGCTGCCTGCTGAATCCCCCCTCAAAGTAATTGGCGATCGGGACGTCGAGAAAGAGCGTTTTCCCGAGGCCGCATTTTTCGATGATCCCGTAGGTCAGCACCCGGTCGGCGATGATGCTGTACGTGGCGTCATAGGCGCCGATCGACTCTTTCCTGTAAAAGATGGCCTGGTGGCAAAGGGGGGTGCCGGTAATCAGTTTCCGGCTGCTCTTCAGGCGCTTTCCCTTGATGTAGACAAGCGTGCGGTCTTCTCCCACCATGTTGGCCTTGCCGTAGATGAGCGCGTAGTCCCCTTCGAAGGCCTGGGCAATGTCGGAGAGCTCCACGACGAGCTCGTCCCGTGCATTCAGGAATAGCAGGTACTTACCGGTGCTGCACGCGATCCCCTTGTTCATCGCGTCATAGATGCCGCCATCCGACTCACTGACCCAGTAGTCGATGACGCCGTCATAGCTCCGGAGCAGGTCGACCGTTCCGTCAGTCGAACCGCCGTCGATGATGATGTACTCAAGACTCTCGAAGCGCTGGTTCACCACGCTCTCGATAGTCTGCCGAATAAAGTCGGCTCCGTTGTACACCACGGTAATCACTGTCACCAGCGGCCTGCCGGCCCCGGGCCATCTCTGCCGGCCGCACGCCCTCAGTCCGCCGCTGCTTCTCAGGCTACTTTCGGTAGGCATAGATTATCAAATCGTTCGAAATCCTTCGCGAGAATGGAATGCGGACATTGCTGGCAAGCTGGTAGCCGAAACCGTTCTTCTCCAGCAGGTGCAGGAACTCGGAAAGGTTGTCGTCATCCTTGTCCAGGAAATGGTGATGGTACTCGATGATGAGTTCTTTTATCATCCTCAGCTTGTTGGTTTCGGAAAGCTCCCGTATCACCAGCGTCTCGGAGCCCTCTATATCGAGCTTCAGGAAGTCGACCTCTTCGGTGATGAATTCGGAGAGTCGGACAGCGTCTATTTCCACCTTCTGTCCCGAGGTCCGCTTGTCCAGAACGCTCATCACGTGAGAACCGACGATGTCGGGATCCTTGTAGAACGTAATCGTGCCGTTTTGGTCAGAGACCGCCTGATTGTAGACCCTGACATGCTGGAGGTTGTTCAGGCGGATGTTCTCCTCGAGTTTTCCGTACGTGGTCCGATCGGGCTCAAAACCGACGACCCTCGCGCCGGGGTAGAGTTTCTTGAAGAACAGGATCGACATGCCGATATTGCTGCCGCAGTCGATGATCAAGGGGGCATCACCGGCCGACGTGAAATGATAGATGCAGTTGATAAAAATCTCGTCGAACAACTGGCAGAGGTTTTTCAGGTTTACGTGGGACACCTTGTAGCCGACAACGTCCTCGACATCCAGGGATCCCCGTGCCACAGCCCTTTTGAGGGCGAGCCTGAGGTACGTTGTGAAGAGACTCGGCCGCATGCGGGAATAATAGTCGTGTGGCCGGAACAAAGTCTGGATGCGCGTTATGTCGTTCACGAATGTGGCTCCTCCCGATTTGATGCGCGGGAAAACACTTTCGCCAGGTTCAAGGCATGTCAGCTCTGGTCGGGTTCCCCTGTGCGGTGCCTGTCAGAGCTGAGAAAAACTCCAGGTATCTGCGTCCCATGGCTGCCACCGAAAAGGTGGCATTCACCAGTCTGACCCCCTCGCGCCCCATCGCAAATCGTGCGTCATGGTTCCGCAAGAGCGCAGCCACCGCCTCGGCAAACTCCGCCGCCCCCCCCTCCACGACGACACCGGCGGACGTCCCCCGGAAAATGTCCACCTGGCCTCCCTCGTCGTACACAACAACGGGAGTCCCGGCAGCAAGGCTCTCCAGATGCACGAGGCCAAAACCCTCCCTCCGGAAGGTGCTGACTGTGAGGTCAAAATCAAAGTAGGCATCCGCCAGCCGTTCGTGCGGGATTTTCCCGGTAAAAATCACGCTGTCGACAAGCCCGAGTTCCCTGACCTTTTCGACAAGGGGGACCGTCAGGCCGGGGTCGGAATCATCCCCCACCAGGGCAACCATCAACTGCGGAAACTCTCGCTTCAACCGCGGCATCATCTCCACCAACTCCAGCTGGTTTTTGAAAAACGCCCCAACCATGCCGATCAGTGGAAAGCCGAGGCCCGTGAAGAAGCGTCGCTGCCGCTGGAGTGAGAATTTATCCGGGCCCGGCCCATCCGCAACGGAAATTCCGTTGTACAAAATGGTGACCGGCGGCGCGATCCGCCGGTTGCCGGCACGCAGCCTTTCCCTGACAAATGTGGAAATGCAAACCACCCCGTCCACCGCGCCGATGAATAACTGCCTTCGGGCTGTCGCCGTATGGTAGCAGGCCACCAGCTTACCCCGCCTCCCGAAGGGGAAGGCGAGCTTGTCGGCAAGCACCGTCCGAACCAGGTCGTGCTCCCTGGTCACCATGACGATATCGAACCGCTCCTTCCGCAACAGGGCGGCCGTTCGGCAAAGCGACCGGAGCGCGCCCGCACCGCCCCCCCACAGAGGCCAGACCGGAAACCCTGACGAGGCGAAGGCGCGGGAGGACAGCGACCCCTCCCGGCAGAGAAAGTGGGGGGCACAGCCGGCGCTTTTCAGCTCAGCCGCAAGAGACCGGAGATGCTCCTGCCCCCCGCCCCACCCCTTGTCGATGTTCACCAGCAGGATCTTCATCTATCGGTCAACGATCATTGCGCCTTAATTTGTGCTGCATCTCGTACAGCTTCAGGTACTTCATGAAGACGCAGTGCGCCTCCATCACCGAGATTACAAACCCTGCGAGGCCGTCGAGAAAACCGAGCCGCACCAGGTAGCGGTGCAGGAAGGTGTACAGCGGCCTGAGGGTGAAATGGACGAGGGTTGCCCGTCTGCCGCTCCGGTCATGGTCGATGGCGGTCAGGGTCGAGTAGGAGTTCTTGGTCGCGGCGAAGTGCGCCAGATCCCGGTAGATGTGGTGGTAGAGGTCACCCTTCAGGCTCGCCAGCGACCCCGGCACCTGGATCTTGTCGTGGGGAGCATACCCTCCCCAGCGACAGCGGTCCTTCCGGTAGAGACGGATGTTGCGGTCGGG
>DATJLB010000086.1:0-7923 GCA_035490915.1 Geobacteraceae bacterium | reverse complement strand
CTGTCGCGTGCTGGTCTACGAGAAGGCTCGCGGCAGGGTGGTCCATGCGGTGGTGAACCACCTGGAGACGCTTGCCCCGCTGGGGATTTCACCGACCTCGGACCCGAACCTGGAGCTCTACCCGGGTGAAGAGGACGAACGGTTCGCCGAGGAGGTGTTCCGCGGGAATGTGCGCGAGGGGCAACCGGTTGTTGCCCTGAACCCGGGGGCCAGCAACCGGATCAAGTGCTGGAGCCCGGCGCAGTTCGCGGCCTTGGGGGACCGGCTCGTCCGGGAGCTCGACGCGCGGGTGGTCGTCGTCGGCTCAGCCGGCGAACGAGACCTCGCCGAAGCGATCGTCTCGCGCATGGCGCAGCCGTCGCTCGATCTCGTCGGCAAGACCTCGCTCCTCCAACTGGGTGCCGTGCTCAAGCGATGCGACCTCCTCGTCAGCGGCGATACGGGCCCCCTCCATATGGCGACCGCGGTCAGGACTCCCGTCGTTGCCCTGTTCGGCGCCATAGAACCTCGGCGGACCGGGCCGGTCGGCGAAGGGCATGTGGTGGTCCGCCACCCGGAAATTCCCTGCGTTCCCTGCAACGCCAAGAAGTGCACGAACCAGGAATACCTTGCCTGCATGGAAAGGATCTCGCCGGACGAGGTTTTTCGCGTGGTCGAGGCGCTGCTGGCAAAGGGGAAGCGTTAACTTCGGGATGGTTATCGCGGGCAAAATGGTGTAAGGTACTGCGTCCATGAAGCATGACATCCCTCCAAGGAGTGACATCCGATGAAAGTCGTAATCCTGGCCGGCGGTTTCGGCACGAGAATCAGCGAGGAGTCCCACCTGAAACCGAAGCCGATGATCGAGATCGGCGAGCGGCCGATCCTCTGGCACATCATGAAGATATACTCCCACTACGGGTTCAATGATTTCGTGATCTGTCTCGGCTACAAAGGGTACTGCATCAAAGAGTACTTTGCCCACTACTTCCTCCACGAGGCGGACATGACGTTCGACTTCAGGAACAACAATGAGCGGGTGATCCATCACCACTCCGCCGAGCCGTGGACAGTCACCCTGGTGAATACGGGGCTTGCCACCATGACCGGCGGGAGGGTGAAGAGGGTCCGGGAGTACGTCGGCAACGAGTCTTTCCTGCTCACCTACGGCGACGGCGTTGCCGACGTCGACGTCAGGAAGCTGGTCTCTTTCCACAAGTCCCACGGCAAGCTCGCCACGGTCACCTCCTCCCAGCCGGGGGGAAGGTTCGGCGCCCTCGACCTTGACGGGGCGGACCAGGTGCTCGGCTTCCGGGAAAAACCGAAGGGGGACGGCTCCTGGGTCAACGCCGGCTTCTTCGTTATGGAGCCGGCGGTGTTCGACTACATCGACGGTGACGAGACCATCCTGGAAAGGGAGCCTCTGGAGAGGCTTGCCGCCAATGGGGACCTGTTCGCCTACAAGCATGACGGGTTCTGGCATCCGATGGACAGCATCCGCGACAAGAACCATCTGGAGGATCTCTGGAAGAGCGGCAACGCCCCCTGGAAGGTCTGGGGCTAGCGGCGGGAGGGGCTATGGATACGCAATTCTGGCACGGGAAGCGGGTTTTTCTGACCGGCCACACGGGGTTCAAGGGGGCCTGGCTCTCCCTCTGGTTGACCAGGCTGGGGGCGGAGGTCACCGGCTACGCCCTGGTGCCCCCCACCCAACCGAGCCTCTTCGAGCTGAGTGGCGTCGACCGGCAGGTGCGGTCCGTCATCGCCGACGTGAGGGACGCGGATGCGCTGCTCGCGGCCATGAAGGGAGCGGCACCCGAAATAGTCATCCACATGGCAGCTCAGCCCTTGGTGCGGGACTCGTACCGAATGCCGGTTGAAACATATGCCGTGAACGTCATGGGGACGGTTAACCTGCTTGAGGCCGTCCGCGCCTGTCCGGGCGTGAAGGCCGTTGTCAACGTGACCACCGACAAGTGTTATGAGAACAGGGAATGGGCCTGGGGGTACCGGGAAAACGAGCCGCTCGGCGGCTACGATCCCTATTCCAACAGCAAGGCCTGTTCGGAACTTGTGACGGCAGCCTACCGGAACTCCTTCTTCAATCCGGCAGATTACCAACGACATGGCGTTTCCGTGGCATCGGCTCGCGCCGGCAATGTCATCGGCGGCGGCGACTGGGCAAACGACCGGCTTGTTCCCGACTGCGTGCGGGCGCTGCTGCAGGGAGATGAAATCAGGATCAGGAACCCTTACGCCATCCGCCCCTGGCAGCACGTTCTGGAGCCTTTGAGCGGTTACCTTCTGCTTGCCCGGCGCCTCTGCGAAGAAGGCCCCCGCTTTGCCTGCGGATGGAATTTCGGCCCCAATGACGACGATGCCAGGCCGGTTGAATGGATCGTGCGCGCCATCTGTGCGACATGGGGCAAAGATGCCACTTACGTGGTCGACAATGGAGACCACCCCCACGAGGCATACTACTTGAAGCTCGATTGCTCCAAGGCGAAGGGGGAGTTGGGGTGGCGCCCCCGATGGAATCTGGAGAAAGCCCTTGCCATGGTCGTCGACTGGACCAGGGCCTATGAGATGAGGGAGGATCTCAGAGTGGCCTGCCTGCGGCAAATCGAAGAGTACGAGGCAAGCTGAGACGGCTCAGGTCGGTTCTGAACGGGATTACGCACAATGGGGAGCAGCATGGAAAAAGCGAGGGAAACGGAGAAGAATCTTCGGGAAGAGGCCATTCAGGCCGCACTGCGCCACTACCGGTCCAGTCACGCCGGCCGCCGGCCGTTTGCACCCGGCGACCGCATTTCCTATGCGGGCCGCGTCTTCGACGAGGAGGAGGTTGCCGCCCTGATCGACGCGTCACTGGATTTCTGGCTGACCGCCGGGAGGTATGCCGACAGGTTTGAAAAGGAATTTGCCGCTTTCCTCGGCGTCGAGCACTGTTCCCTGGTGAACTCCGGTTCTTCCGCGAATCTCCTCGCCTTTATGGCCCTTACCTCTCCCCGGCTGGGCGAGCGGCGGGTGCGGCGGGGGGACGAGGTGATCACCGTTGCCGCCGGCTTTCCGACGACGGTTGCGCCGATCATCCAGTATGGCGCGGTGCCGGTCTTCGTGGACGTGACCCTTCCCACGTACAATATCGACTGCACGCAGCTGGAAAATGCCCTGTCGCCTAAGAGCAAGGCGGTCATGGTTGCCCATACCCTCGGAAACCCCTTCGACCTCCGGTCGGTGCGGGAATTCTGCGACCGGCACGGCCTCTGGCTGATCGAGGACAACTGCGACGCTCTCGGCTCCCGCTACCATTACCGTGGCGAATGGTGCTATACCGGGACGATCGGCCATATCGGCACCTCCAGCTTCTACCCCCCCCACCACATGACCATGGGGGAAGGGGGGGCGGTCTACACCAACGACACGACCCTCAAACGGCTGGTGGAGTCGTTTCGCGACTGGGGGCGCGACTGCTGGTGCCCTTCGGGGCGCGACAACACCTGCGGCAACCGCTTCGGCCAGCAGTTCGGCGAACTCCCCCGCGGTTACGACCACAAGTACGTCTACTCCCATTTCGGCTACAACCTGAAGGCGACCGAGATGCAGGCCGCCATCGGCTGCGCCCAGCTGGTCAAGCTTCCCGGGTTCATCGCGGCGCGGCAGAGGAACTGGGAGATGCTGCGGGAAGGGCTGGCCGGCCTTGCCGACCGCTTCGTGCTTCCGGAAGCGACCGCCGATTCCGATCCCTCCTGGTTCGGTTTCCTCCTGACCGTCAGGGAAGGTGCGGGTTTCACGCGGGAGAGACTCGTGCAGCACCTGGAGCAGAAGGGGATCCAGACGAGAATGCTCTTTGCCGGCAATCTGGTCAAGCACCCCTGTTTCGACGAGATGAGAAAGAGCGGTGACGGGTACCGGGTGGTCGGAACGCTGGAAAACACCGACCGAATCACGGACGACACCTTCTGGGTCGGCGTCTATCCCGGTATGTCCGAGGCGATGGTGGAATTCATGATCTCGACCATTACCGCCTTTGCCGGCGGCTGAGAGAAACGCCGGGCGAGGTCGAGACTGCCTGTCGGTAGCTTTTTGCCGAGACGGGGGGTGGCGGCCGGCTTTGCCGTGGGATACTATGTATGATGAGATGTTCGCTGTCGCAGACGAGATGTCGATGGAGAAGGGGGCGCTGAGATGCGGGTCCTGATCGTCAAGATGAGCGCCCTTGGGGACATTATTCATGCCCTCCCGGTGCTCGACTACCTCCACCGCGTCTCCCCCGGGATCGAGATCGACTGGGTGGTGGAGGAGCCCTTTCTGGACCTCCTCGACGGCAATCCGCTGATCAGCCGCATTCACCCGGTCCGAACCAAGGTGTGGCGGAAGCATCCCCTGGCCAGTGCCACCAGGAGGGAGATCGGCGCTCTGAAAAGAGGGTTGCGCGAGCGGTCGTACGACCTGGTCTTCGATATCCAGGGGAACCTGAAGAGCGGTCTGGTCCTCTGGCTTTCCGGTACGGCCAACCGGCTCGGCTTTACCCGCGAGGTGCTCCAGGAGTCGGTCAATCTCTGCTTCACCACCCGGCAGATCCCGATTCGTCGCCATGACTACCACGTCACCGACCAGTACCTGCGCCTGGTCAGCGTCCCGTTTGGCCGGGATTTCAAGGAGATGACGCTTAAGACCGACATTGCCACCTCGGCTGCTGACGACCATGCTGCAGACGTTCTCCTGTCAACACTTGGCGACGGTCTGGTCTTTCTGTTCCACTGCGGCACGACCTGGCCTACCAAGTTCTGGTACGAAGCAGGATGGGTAGAGCTCGGAAAGGCGCTCCTCGCCAGCCACCCAGAGTCCTCGCTGCTCCTGTCGTGGGGAAACGAGCGGGAGCGGGAGGAGGCGGTCGTCATGGCCTCCGCCATCGGGAGCGGCACGCGGGTGCTCGATCGCTATTCTCTGAAAGGGCTTGCGGCGCTCCTGAAGAAGGTCGACCTGGTGGTGGGGGGGGATACGGGGCCGGTGCATCTGGCAGCTACGGTCGGCACGCCGACGGTCTCCCTGTACCGTTCCTCCGATGGCAGGCGGAGCGGACCCCGGGGGGCAGGTCATGTCGTCGTCCAGTCTCCCCTCGATTGTGCGGCGTGTTTCCGAACCACGTGCGACCAGGACGAGGCGTGCCGCCGGAGCATTACCGTGGCGACCGTGGCAGGCGCGGTTGAAAGGCTCCTGGGACGCACCGACTGAAAGGACATTTTTCATGAAATACCGACCGATCGACCTGGCGGCGGTGCAAACCTACCCGCTGTCCGAGCGAAAAAACAAAGTGGTCATGGCCGAGCATAAGGCAGCCCCGGTGCGGGGCGGGATGACGGTGAGAGATCTCCTGGCGGCTCTTCCCGACCAGCTCGGCTCCCGGTCCCTCATCGGGGTGATCGATGCAGTGGTGGCCGCACGCGAGAGGGGGAAGCCGGTGGTTCTCGCCATGGGGGCCCATGTGATCAAATGTGGCCTGCAGCCGGTGCTCAAGAGCCTGATCGAAGCGGATGTGATCACCGCCGTTGCCCTTAACGGTGCAGGCTCCATCCACGACTACGAGATTTCACTCATCGGCGAGACCAGTGAGGACGTGGGCGCCGTGCTCCACGAGGGGCACTTCGGGATGGCGGAGGAGACCGGCCGTGACATCAACCGGGCACTCAGGGACGGGGTCGCCCGGGGCGCCGGCTACGGCGAGGCGGTTGGGCGCTTCATCATCGACAACGGCAATCCCTACCGGGAGCACAGCCTGATCGCGGCCTGCGTGGAGCGGGATATCCCCGTGACGGTGCATGTGGCGCTCGGCACCGACATCATCCACCAGCATCCGACGGCGGACGGCGCGGTGATCGGCGCCGCCTCTTTCACCGACTTCAGGTTATTCACGTCGGTGGTCGCCGATCTGGGGGACGGAGGGGTGTACCTGAACGTCGGGAGCGCGGTGCTTCTTCCGGAAGTTTTCCTGAAGGCCCTCTCCATCGCCCAGAATCTCGGCCACCGCGTGGACAATTTCACCACCGCCAACTTCGACATGCAGCAGCACTACCGTCCCCTGCAGAACGTGGTGAAGCGCCCCACCTCCGGCAGGAGCCGCGGGTACAGTATAACCGGTCACCACGAGATCATGCTGCCGCTCCTGGCGGCGGGAATACTGGACAGAATCAAAGGCAGGTAGAGGTAAAGGTAGAGGTAGAGAAAAACATTCTTTTCCTTTACCTCTACCTTTACCTGCATTTTCGGAGAAAATGCATGGATCGCAAAAACGTGGAATCCCTCTTTGCGAGGGCGAAGGAGATCAAGGCGCTGGTGGTCGGCGACCTGATGCTCGACGAGTACCTGTGGGGGAAGGCGGACCGGATTTCCCCCGAGGCTCCGGTGCAGGTGGTCGATGTGGTCCGGGAGGACATTCGCCTCGGTGGTGCCGGGAACGTAGCGAACAACCTGGTGGCGCTCGGCTGCGGGGTGACGGTCCTGAGCGTGATCGGTGCAGACGAGAACGGTACCGTCCTCCGGCACGTCTTCAGCGGGAAAGGTGTGGACACGGATGGGATTTTCGAGGACCCGTTGCGCCGGACGAGCAAGAAGACCCGGGTCGTGGCGGCACACCAGCAGATCGTCCGGATTGACCGGGAGAGCAGGGAGCCGATCAGTCGCGACTTCGAGCTGAAAGTAACCGACTTCCTCGCCCACCGGGGGGGGGAGTACCAGGTGATCCTTATCTCGGACTACCTGAAGGGGGTCCTGTCCGAGGGGGTCCTCACTGCGGTCTTTGCCGCCGGTAAAAGGTTCGGGATCCCTGTGGTAGTCGATCCGAAGGGGAATGATTACCGGAGGTACCGGGGGGCGACGATCCTCACCCCCAACCGGAAAGAGGCGGAAATCGCGTCCGGGGTCAGGATCGATGACGAGAAGAGCCTTGTGCGTGCCGCCGAACAGCTCCTCGGGGAGGAAGCTCTCGAAGCTCTCCTGATCACCAGGAGCGAGGAGGGGATGTCTCTCTTCGAGGGGGCCGGCAGGACCGTCCATATCCCGACCGTAGCCCGCGAGGTTTACGACGTCACGGGGGCCGGGGATACGGTGCTTGCCGTCATGGGCCTCGCGCTTGCGTGCGGGGGCGGTTTTGAGGAGGCCGCCCGGCTTGCCAATGTGGCAGCCGGGATAGCGGTCGGTAAACTGGGGACCTCGATCGTAACCCCCGCCGAGATCATCAACGACATCGGGCACGAGCATCGTGACAGCGACGCGAAAATAAAGAATCGGGATGTTATTGCCTCTCTCATCGCCGAAGAGAAGAGGCGGGGAAAGCGGGTGGTCTTCACCAATGGTTGTTTCGACCTGCTCCACGTGGGGCACGTGAAATATCTTCAGAAAGCGCGGTCGCTCGGCGATCTCATGGTGCTCGGGCTGAACAGCGACGCATCTGTACGGCGGCTCAAGGGTGAGAAACGCCCTTTGATCGGAGAGGAAGAACGGGCCCATCTCCTGGCCGCCCTGGATTGCATCGATTATGTGGTTATCTTCGACGAGGACACCCCCTTGCAGCTCATCGAGGCCATCAGGCCCCTTGTGCTTGTCAAGGGTGGCGACTACACCCCCGAGGGGGTGGTAGGCAGGGAAGTGGTGGAGTCGTACGGGGGGCGCGTTGAGCTGGTCGAGTTCGTGGACGGTAAGTCGACCACGAATATCATCGACTCGATACTGGAGAAGTACAGCTGAAACGCGACTTTTCCGCTATCTCCACGTTGGGCTGCGGGATTCCTTGTGCGGCGTAGCGCTGCTACGCCTCCGCGTCATCCCTTGCCCGCCTTGACCTAGCGAAAAATCCACGTTTCATTGAGAGAGGATTCCATGATCAAAAGCATGACCGGCTACGGCAAGGCCGAAACTGTCTCAGCAGGCGGACGGATAGTCGCG
>DATJLB010000085.1:0-8053 GCA_035490915.1 Geobacteraceae bacterium | reverse complement strand
GAGCACGAAGGTGCGGAGCGGAAGCCGCGTGAGCCCCGCCGCCAGGTTGATCAGGAAGAAGGGGAAGAGCGGCACGAGGCGGAGAAACAGGAGGTAGTTGAGTCCCCGCGCGTCCAGCTCGGCGTTCAGTTTTTCCAGCTTTGGCCCGAACCGTCGTTGCACCGCGTCGTGGAGGAGATACCGGGTTGCCAGGAAGGCTGCCGTCGCCCCAACCGTTGCGGCGATCACCGCATACACCGTTCCAAGGGCCGTCCCGAAAATCGCCCCCGCGGAGAGCGACAGGATAGCCGCGCCCGGGAGCGACAGCGCCGTCTGGACGACGTAGATCGCCATGAACCCCGCCACCATGGCGAGACGGTGGTCCGCATAGAACGCGGAGAGCCGCTCCCGGTTCTCCTTGAGCGCCGCGAGGGTGAGGAAGCGCCCGAGGTCGAGCCAGAAGAAGAAGACGATGAGGAGGGCGATGACTATGATGACAAGGAGTTTGCGCCGGTTCATGATGACCTTTGTTGGTTTTGAGTTTTGAGTTATGAGTTTTGAGTTGAAATTCCGAAACCTCAATCCAAACTCAAAACTCATAACTAAGAACTGCCCTTATCCCCTCTGCCACTTCAGCCACGCCCCCAGCACCTTCTTCACGAACGGCGTCAGCCTCGTCCGGTTGTACGCGTCGGCGAGCTTCTTCGCCGCCTCCGCCTGGGTCGGGTAGGGGAGGATGGTCCGGCCGATCGCTCCGAGCCCGAGACCGGCGGTCATGGCGAGGGTGAGTTCGCCGATCATCTCCCCGGCGTGGCGAGCGACGATGGTGGCGCCGAGGATCCGGTCGGTCCCTTTCCTCAGGTGGACCCGGGCGAACCCCTCCGTCTCGCCGTCCAGGCGCGCCCGGTCCACCTCGCTCAAAGGGACGGTCAGGGTCGTTACCTCGATCCCTTTCGCCTGGGCCTCCTCCTCGTACATCCCGACGTGGGCGACCTCCGGGTCGGTGTAGGTGCACCAGGGGATGGTGAGTGCCGAGGTCCGCTGCCGCCCCATGAAGAGGGCGTTCGCGATCACGATCCGGGCGAGGGCATCGGCGGTGTGGGTGAACTTGTACGGGAAGCAGCAGTCGCCGGCGGCATAGACCCGCGGGTTGCCGGTTCGGAGCCGCTCGTCCACCCGGATTCCGCGCTGCGGGTCGAAGGCGATCCCCGCCACCTCCAGGCCGAGTCCCTCCACGTTCGGGGCGCGGCCGACCCCGACCAGGATCTCGTCCACGACGAGCTCCCGGCGCTCGCCGCCGCGCTCGACGGTGACGACCTTCTCCGTTCCCCGTCGGGCGGCGCCGACGGTCTTCGTTTCCAGGAGGACCAGCACGCCGTCCCGGTCGAAGGCGGCCTGGACAATTTCCGCGGCGTTCCGGTCCTCACGGGGGAGGATGTGTCCCCCCCGTTCCAGGAGGGTGACGCGGCTGCCGAGCCGGGCGAAGGTCTGGGCGAGCTCGCAGCCGATCGGGCCGCTCCCGATCACGGCGAGCCGTGGGGGGAGCTCGGTCAGGGAAAAGACCGTCTCGTTGGTGAGGTAGCCCGCCTCCTCGATTCCCGGGATCGGGGGCGCCGCGGCCCGGGCGCCGGTGCAGACGGCGGCCTTTCGGAAGCGGAGCCGCTTTCCCTCCACCTCCACGGTGTCCCGGGAGACGAACCGCCCCTCACCGAAGAAGACGTCCACCCCCAGCTCGTCCCGGAAGCGCCGGGCGGAGTCGTGGGGGCTGATCTCGCTCCTGACCCGCCGCATCCGCTCCATCGCCGCGGCGAAGTCGACAGAGAGGCTTTCCCCCCCGGCAATGCCGAACCGGCCGCCGTTTTGCGCCTCGTGGATGGCCCGGGAGGCACGGATGATCCCCTTGGAGGGGACGCAGCCGTAGGTGAGGCAGTCCCCTCCCAGGAGGTGGCACTCGACGAGGGCGACCCGCGCCCCGAGCCCGGCGGCGCCGGCGGCGCAGACCAGACCTGCGGTCCCGGCGCCGATCACCACCAGGTTGTAGCAGGGGGCGGGTTCAGGGTTCGTCCACCCGGGAGGGTGGACGTTCGCCGTCAGGGTTCTGTTATAGCCGTCTGCCGGCGGCAGGATCAGAGGAGGGGCTCCCATGGCAGCTCCCCTCTTCAACGGCCGGTTGGAATATGTGGGCACCATAGACAACTTTCCATCCCGTGTCAATGCACATTAGCCTGCTCTGGATGGCACGCATATACATACTTCATAATGCAAATCTCGGGCATTTCAAGGAGATTTCAGCATTTTGGTCAGAAGGAGCGTATTCTGGGGCCGGCGACGAGATCCTTGGGGATTGTACGACAAGCTAACCGGGAAGGAGCCCCGACCAGAGCCCAGAAATGCTTTGACAAGACGGGCGATATTCCTATAGTATTGCCGCAACCTGAGAGAGAGGTCGGTAATGGAAGCAGCGCTCGCCCTGATCGGGAATGACCTGAAAAACGTAGAGCTACAGTTCAAGAAGGACCTCCAGTCGGACGTTCCGTTGATCCGCAAGGTGGGGGAGTATGTCCTCTCCAGCGGCGGCAAGAGGATCCGTCCGGCGCTGCTTCTTCTGGCCGCTAAGCTATGCGGCTACACGGGTGACCGGCACGTCCCCCTGGCGAGTGTCATCGAGTTCATCCACACGGCCACCCTTCTCCATGACGATGTGGTGGACAGCGCCAACCTCCGCCGCGGCATCGCCTCCGCCAATACGCTCTGGGGAAACGAGGCGTCAGTGCTGGTCGGCGATTTCCTCTTCTCCAAGTCGTTTTCCTTGATGGTGGCCGACGGCGATCTGGCGGTGCTCAAGGTCCTCTCCGCCGCCACCACGATCATCGCCGAGGGAGAGGTGTTGCAGCTCGTCTCCACGAGCGACATGGAGCTGACCGAGGAGCGCTACATCGAGGTAGTGAAGTGCAAAACCGCCATTCTCCTCTCCGCCGCCTGCCAGGCCGGCGCCATCCTCGGCAAGGCTTCGCCGGAACAGGAGGATGCGCTGCGCGAGTTCGGCCTCCGTCTCGGGATCGCCTTCCAGCTGATGGACGACACTCTCGACTACGTCGCAAGCGAAGAGGAGTTCGGCAAGTGCATCGGCCACGACCTGGAGGAGGGGAAAATCACCCTGCCGCTCATCCATACCCTGAAGCGGTGCGCTCCCGTCGAACGGGAACGGGTCGGCGAGATCATCGACAAGGAGCTCCTGGACAAGGACGATTTTCATTCGGTGTTCGAGCTGGTCCACCGCCACGGCGGCATCGACTATGCCGTTGGCCGCGCCCGTGACTACATCGCCGAGGCAAAGGCGCTCCTCGATGCCTTTCCCCTGTCGCCTGCCAAGGATGCCCTCCTGAGTCTCTCCGACTACGTCGTAACCCGCGTTAAATAACCACCTTTTTGCGTCAAATCACCCACTTTTTTGCAGGACACATTCCCGAAGTCCCTTCTGGCGCCCACTTTTGGTCTGGTCCGGATATTGCAGTGCAATTTCACGGGGTTTCAGACCTTACGATTGGGGACCATTATGATCGGGGAAAAGCTCGTCCACACGACGGAGATCGAACTCGACGGTGACCGCTTCGAGATCCTGGTGTACTGCTGCGATGACGGCAGGCACTTTGCCAAGACCCACTTCGGCGAAAACGACATTATCATCAACGACGGCTCCTCTCTGGAAGAGGCGCTGGCGAAGCACGAAAGGCTCCTCCCCCTTGCCGTCACCTGCCGCCTTCTCAAGCAAGAGGTGAAGGGGAACGCCTGAGACGTATAGTTTTCCGGCCCATCTCCGTTCCCTCAAATTATCCTTGCATTCCGGCCCCACCTGGACTACAAGTGTCCAATGAAACGTTCTAAACTGGTGCGTGTGGCGCTCCTTGTCGCGTCCATCCTTGGGATCAGCCTGCTCCACTACCTGACCCCGCTCCATCGCCCGGTACTCCACGACATATTCCAGCGGCTTTACTACATCCCGATCATCTTTGCGGCCTTCTGGTTCGGCCTGCGCGGGGGACTCATCTCCTCCATCGTGGTGAGCATCCTGTACGCCCCCCACATTGTCTTCCAATGGGGAGGGGGTCCGTCCCTGGAGATGGAGAAATTCCTGGAGATCGTCCTCTACAACGTGGTCGGCGGTATCACCGGTTTCCTTTCCCAGCGGGAGGAGGAGCGCCGTGAGGAGTTGCAGCAGACTGCCTGGGGGCTGGAA
Organism: Geobacteraceae bacterium; assembly: GCA_035490915.1. Classification (GTDB taxonomy): domain Bacteria; phylum Desulfobacterota; class Desulfuromonadia; order Geobacterales; family Geobacteraceae; genus JAMPXD01. The sequence continues at coordinate 3,837 of DATJLB010000085.1, read as the reverse complement.
GAGTCGTACCGTAAGCTTCAGAGCCAGGCGGACCTGATCATCGGTATCGAGGAGCAGCTCCGGCGGGCGGAACGGTTGTCGGCCCTGGGGGAGCTGTCGGCGGTGCTCGCTCACGAGATTCGCAACCCCCTCGGCTCTATCCGGGGGACCGCCGAGATCCTGAAGGACGACTTCCGCCCCGGAGAAAGGAAGTACGAGTTCCTGGAGATCCTGATCAAGGAGACCGACCGCCTCAACCGGGTGGTGGAGGATTTCCTCCACCTTGCGCGCCCGGTTCAGGCGGAGCGGGAAACCTGCGACCTTGCCGCCGAGCTCGGCGAGGTGGTGACCCTGCTGGCAAGCGAGGCGGCCTTCCGCGGCGTCCGCCTCCTTTATGCCCCCGTGGAGCTCCCGCCGGTTCGCGGGGATCGGGAGAAGCTTCGCCAGGTCTTCCTCAACCTGATCTTGAACGGGGTGCAGGCGACGGCCAGGGGGGGGAGCCTGACCGTCAGCGCTCTCCATCTGCCCCCCAGTGACGGGGAGCTGGCCGCCGTCGAGATCTCATTTGCCGATACCGGCAAGGGGATGGACCCGGCCGTTCAGGCCCGGATCTTCGAGCCGTTCTACACCACCAAGGACGGCGGGACGGGGCTTGGGCTTGCCATCGCCCAGAAGATCGTGGAGAGCCATGGCGGTACGATCGACGTGGAGAGTGTGCCGGGCAAAGGGACGACTTTTCGCGTTCGCCTCCCGGTGTGAGGCGAACTACGAGTTCTATGTTCAACGTTCAACGTTGAACGTTGAACATAGAACGTTGAACGGATTTTATGCCCACGATCCTGATCATAGACGACGACACCTCGCTCCGCCGGGTCCTGGAGTACAACCTCCAGGAGGAGGGATACCGGGTGCTGGCCGCTGGCGACGGCGCGGAGGGGCTTGCCCTGTTCGACGGCGAGCACCCCGACCTGGTGATCACCGACCTGAAGATGCCGGGGGTGAGCGGCTTCCAGGTGCTGGCGGCGGTTAAGGAGCGCTCCCCCCAGACGCCGGTGATGGTCATCACCGCCTTCGGCGCCGTAGAGACGGCGGTGGAGGCGATGAAGCTCGGTGCCTACGACTACATCACCAAGCCGTTCAACCGGGACGAGCTACGCCTGACGGTGCGCAAGGCGCTGGAACTGCTGGGGCTCGCCGAGGAGAACCGCCGCCTGAAGGAGGAACTCTCCGAGCGGGCGGAGTTCCGCAACATCATCGGCATCTCCCGGGGGATGGAAGAGGTCTTCTCCGTGGTCCGGAAGGTGGCGGACACCGAGGCGACGGTGCTGATCACCGGGGAGTCGGGGACCGGCAAGGAACTGGTGGCCCGGGCGATCCATTCCCTGAGCGCCCGCCGCACGCACCCGTTCGTGGCGATCAACTGCGCTGCGATCCCGCGGGAGCTTCTGGAGAGCGAGCTGTTCGGCCACGTGAAAGGCGCCTTCACCGGCGCGGTCCGGGACAAGGAGGGGAAGTTCCAGACGGCCGAGAGGGGAACACTTTTCCTCGACGAGGTAGGGGAGTTGCCGGTGGAGCTCCAGCCGAAGCTCTTGCGCGCCCTCCAGGAACGGGAGGTCGCGCCGGTCGGCGGCGGAGCCCCGCGGAAGCTGGACGTCCGGGTGGTAGCGGCCACCAACAGCGACTTGGAGGAGGCGATCGCCGCCGGGGCCTTCCGGGAGGACCTCTACTACCGGCTGGCCGTCATCCCGATCCATCTGCCGCCGCTCAGGGAACGGCCTGAGGACGTTCCGCTCCTCGTGCGGCACTTTGCGGCAAAACATGGCGCCCCGGCGGTCGGCTTCGCGCCAGACGCCATGGCCGCCCTGCAGAAGCACGCCTGGCCCGGCAACGTGCGGGAGCTGGAGAACACAGTGGAGCGGCTCCTCATCCTCCGGGGCGGCGACCTGATCACTCTGTCCGAGCTGCCGGACAAGGTGCGCGGCGCCGCGCGCGACAGGGGAGGGCGGGTCGTGAACCTCCCCCCGGAGGGATACTCCCTGGAACAGCTGGAGCGGGAGGTGGTCATCGAGGCGCTGGAGCGGTGCGACTGGAACCAGGCCGCGGCGGCGCGTTTCCTGAGGATACCGCGCCACACGCTCATTTATCGCATGGAGAAGTACTCAATTACCCCACAGGAGAGAAAAAGATGAAAAGGTTTTTCTGCTTGTCGCTGCTCGTGCTGCTGTTCGTGCTTCCCGGCTGTACCAAGAAGGAGAAGCCGGCCGTGGAGGGTAACCCCGCCCCCGCCTTCACCCTCAAGGACCTGGATGGGCGCGAGGTCAAGCTCGCCGACCTGAAGGGGAAGGTAGTGATCGTCAACTTCTGGGCTACCTGGTGCCCCCCCTGCCGCGAAGAGATTCCGTCCATGATGCAGCTCAACCAGGCGATGGCCGGCAAGCCGTTCCAGATGCTGGCGATCTCCATCAACGAGGGGGGGGCGCAGGAGGTACAGGCCTATTTCAAGCAGTCGGGGAACAGCCTTCCGGCGCTGCTCGATCCGACCCAGCAGGTGGCCAAGCGTTACGGCGTCACAGGGGTCCCGGAGAGTTTTGTTATCGATAGGAACGGTGTTATACTGAAAAAGGTCGTCGGCGGCGTGAACTGGAGCGATCCCGCGGCAATCAAGTTCATGACCGATGCGGCGATGAAATAAGGCGGGTTAGCCATGGGAACCAGCAACATAACCTTTGTCGGGGCGTTCATCGCCGGGCTTCTGTCCTTTCTCTCCCCCTGCGTCTTTCCCCTGATTCCGTCCTTTATCACCTACATCACCGGCCTCTCCTTTGCCGACCTCCAGGCAGAGCATCCGTCCCACAAGGTGAGACAGCTGACGGTGATCCATTCCCTGCTCTTCATCGCCGGGTTCACGGCAGTCTTCGTGTTGTTGGGGGCTTCGGCCACCTACATTGGGGGCTTTCTGGATCAACACAGGGACGCCGTGAGGAAAATCGGGGGTGCTTTGATCGTGATCTTCGGCATCCACATAACCGGATTGGTTCCCATAAAGCTGCTGATGGGGGAAAAGAGAGTAACCCTTCACCGAAAGCCGACCGGCTATGCGGGGAGCTTTCTGGTCGGGATTGCCTTTGCGGCGGGCTGGACCCCCTGCATCGGCCCCATCCTCGGCTCAATCCTTGCCGTTGCAACGACGGAAGAGACGGTTTACCGTGGAATAGCCCTGCTCCTCACTTACTCCTTTGGGCTTGGCCTCCCCTTTCTCCTCGCGTCCCTTGCCATGCACCAGTTCCTGGTTTTCTTCAACCGGTTCAAGAGGTACATCCGGATATTTGAGATAGCCACCGGCATGTTTCTTATTATCGTCGGGGTTATGCTCTTCACCAACTATCTGGAGATTCTTTCCCGCTATGCCAACAAACTGTACGGGGGATGATAGTGAACGGCGGAGGGGCGAAGTTTTCGATCCAGCTGGCTGTGGCCGATCTGGAAACCACCGAGGCGTTTTACGCGGGGATACTGGAGGTGCCGGTCGAGCACGCCTTGACGGCGTGGAGAGGGCCGGAGCACCTGGTCCTCAGGCTGGATGGAGGGGGAGAAGTGATCTTCGTCGAGGAAGAGGGGGTGGTCCGCGCTCACCCCATGCTGGAGGGGCGTCTCAGCGACTATCCGAAGGGGGTGGGGATGACCCTCCATTTCCGCGTCAGCGGGATAGAGGAGATCTCCGACGCCCTTGAAGAGGAGGGGCTGGAGATCCTCTATCCGCTTGCGGAAAAGCCATACGGCATGAAGGAACTCTGGTGCTTCGATCCGGACGGGTATCTGGTGGTGCTGGAGGAAAAGGTGGAGAAGAGGAAGGGGTGA
>DATJLB010000084.1:0-1848 GCA_035490915.1 Geobacteraceae bacterium | reverse complement strand
TGGTCTGCGCCTTTGCCTCGCTTGAGTACGTGTCGGACCTTCCAGGTCTATTGAGCCGACTGGACCGTCATGTCGAGCCGGGCGGTACGCTCTATTTCATCACGTCCCGGCGCTCACTGTTCAGGTTTTTCATCCAGATCGGCAATGCGGTGCGGCAGGGACTTTGGCTGAAGGCGCGCAGCCGTGGCGAGATGGAGAAGATGCTGCGGCGTGCCGGATTCGAGCCGGTAGAAATCTCTTCCCACCTCCTCACCTCGTGGGTTTCCGGCGGCATGCTCCTGGAGGTGGTTGCCCGGAAAGCCGCTTCATCATCGCCAGTTTCAAAGCCCGGGTAGTGACGCCATGGCCTCGGACATTCCCAAAACAGTACTGGTCATTCCCGTCTGCACCCATGTCCGGACGCTGCGGGAAGTAGTGGAGCGCTGCCTCGCCGAAGGGTTTCCCGTTCTGGTTGTCGAGGTGGGCCGCGTCGACGGCGGGCTTGACGCTATTGCGGACCTGCCGGTCGGACAGATCCGGCTCCCGGCAAACCGCGGGAAAGGGGGGAGCGTTCTGGCGGGGGCGGCTTGGGCGGAGGCACGGGGGTACGAAGCAGTCCTGACGCTCGATCCTGCCGGGGATGACCACCGTGCAGACGCAGGGCTGATTCAGGAGGCTGCCGCTGCCGATTGGCCGTGCATCGTCATCGGGGAGCGGCGGATGGCGGAGGAGGCTGCCCCCCGTTCAGGCCTGATCGGACGGGATTTCTCCCGTTTCCTGGTCAGGGTCGAATGCGGCCGGTTCCTTCCCGATCATCAGAGCGGTTTCCGCCTCTATCCGGTACGCTTTCTCACGACGGGGCGGTTTCTTGCCAAACACCATGGATTCGGGGTGGAGGTGCTGGTACGGGGAGCGTGGGGCGGCCTGCCGATCCTTTCGGTGCCGATCCAGGTCCGTCAGCCATCGGCTGACGAAAAGGTTTCCTCTTTTGACATCCTCCGTCTCATCTGTCTTCATGGCTGGCTGGTGACCCGCTCCCTCCTCCCTTGGCCCCACAGTCGGCTGGTCGCATCGCCTCCCGGAGAAAGGATGCTTCAGGATCTTTTTCACCCGATCCGATTTTTTCGCCGCCTGAGTCGGGAACACACGAGTGCGGCCGAACTCGGAATGGCTGTCTGGGTCGGCATCTTCATCGGCGCGCTCCCCATCATACCGTTCGGCATCGCCTCCATCATCTACGTGACCCACCGTCTCCACCTCAACAAGCTGGCCGCGGTCGGTGCCAGCAATGTCTGCTGCGCTCCCTTCGTCCCTTTCGTCTGCATCGAGGTGGGCTATCTATTCCGGTTTGGCCGTTTCTGGACCGACTTCAACCGGCAGACACTCCTTCATGAGGTCCATTACCGGCTCTGGGAATGGTTGCTGGGGGCGCTGGTCGTCGGGCCTCTCCTCGGCACGGCAGGGGCTGTGTTCACATACTTCCTGGTCCGTTTGCTGCGGCGAAAAGAAGCGGAAGCGCGGCGCCCCCCATATGGTGAGATTTCACGCTCAGACCGATCGAACCTGTAGTTACCTGGGCCATGCTGATTCGATAAGGGGTAGGTCTTCAGAGAGAGCAGAGCGCTGGCGGTGTCTTCCCTCTGTAGTGGGCGAGGCTAAATGCCGGATTGGCGGATGAAATCGGCCAGGGTGCCGAGCGACTGGAGGGCCTGACGTCCGGTTTCCTGGCTGTCGATCCGGACCTTGTACTTCCGCTGGACCGCCACGACCACCTCCAATGCATCGAGAGAATCAAGCCCGAAAGGGGAATCGGCCCCGAAGAGGGATGTATCCGGCGACAGTTCTTCCGGAAGTGTTTCCGTGACCTTG
>DATJLB010000083.1:0-7724 GCA_035490915.1 Geobacteraceae bacterium | reverse complement strand
GGGGAAACGATTCCGAACCGGGTCAACCTGATCCCCGGCAGCCAGCTCACCCCGGCGGAGGTGGAGGAGCTGAAGGAAACCTGCGAGGCGTTCGGCCTCGACCCGGTGGTGGTGCCCGACATCTCCTGCGCCCTTGACGGCCACATTGACGAGACGGTCTCGGCCCTTTCGGTCGGCGGGGTGCCGGTCGCGCGGATCAGGGAGGCGGGGCGGAGCGCTGCGACCCTCTACGTCGGCGATTCCCTCGCCGGCGCGGCCCGGGTCCTCATGGAGCGGTTCGGTATCCCTGCCTACGGCTTCACCTCACTTACCGGGATCGCGGAGAGCGACTGTTTCATGGCCACCCTCGCCGCACTGTCCGGGAATCCCGTGCCGGAGCGGTTTCGCCGGTGGCGGAGCCGCCTGATGGACGCCATGGTGGACAGCCACTACCAGTTCGGGCTGAAAAAGGTCGCCCTGGCGCTGGAGAGCGATCACCTGAAGGGGATGACCCGGTTCCTGGCGAGCCTCGGTTGCGAGATCCAGGTCGCCATCGCCGCCACCCGGACTCGGGGGCTCGACGGCCTGCCGGTGGCGAACCTGTTCGTCGGCGACCTGGAGGACCTGGAAGGGGAGGCGGTCGGGGCGGACCTCCTGGTGGCCAACTCGAACGGCCGCCAGGCCGCGGCCAAGCTCGGCATCAAGTCCCATCTCCGGACCGGCATGCCGGTGTTCGACCGCCTGGGCGCCCACCAGAAGATGTGGATAGGCTACCGGGGAACGATGAACCTGGTGTTCGAGACAGCGAACCTGTTCCAGGCGAACGCAAAAGAGGCGCAGAAGCTGGCACACAACTAATGGAGCGGTTCTTTTCCGCCAGGACGAAAAACTCCACGCTCCAATTTGGAGGCATCATGAAAGTAGCATTTACCAGCACGACCGGCGAGATGATCGACGAGCACTTCGGGCAGAGCACCTGCTTCCATGTCTGGGAAATCGGCCCCGACGAGGCGCACTTCCTGACCACGGTGGGGGCGATCACCACGGCGGAGGACGAGGAGGACCGGATCGCCGCCCGGGCCTGCGCCATCGCCGACTGCGCCATCGTCTATACCATGCAGATCGGTGGCCCGGCAGCGGCCAAGCTCGTGGCAAAGAAGATCCATCCCATGAAGACCGGGATAGAGGTCCCGGTGGCCGAGATCGTCGGCAAGCTCCAGGAGGTACTCCGGGGGAACCCACCGCCGTGGCTCAGAAAGGCGATGGTAAAGGGGACCGCCGGTTCGTTCCTTGACGAGTAAGCCCATAATTACGTATTTATCAATCTTCATATTATCGATTTATGTGTCGAGGTAAAAATTGGCATCTGCGGTAAAGCATAACGTGAATAATAACCACAACACGCTGAAAAAGCGCAACAAGGGAGGAGAAGAAGATGGCATACATTACCGGACTGAGAAGGAACAAGACCGAATACACCCCCCAGTTTGTCGTTGCCATTGACGAGGAAACCTGCATTGGCTGTGGCCGCTGCTTCAAGGTCTGTGTGCACGACGTGCTCGCCTATGAGGAACTGGACGAGGACGATTCGGCCAAGATGTTCATGAAGGTGGCGAACCCGGGGAACTGCATCGGCTGCCAGGCGTGCGGGAGGACGTGTTCGAAGAAGTGTTTCACCTTCGAACCAGTCGTTCTGTAGAGGAGCGAGAATTTCCGGAACCTGGCTTCGTTTCGCTTCCTCACCCATTGTGCGGCGTAGCGCTGCTACGCCTCCGCCGGGATCGTCGCGAAGCCTTGCCAGAACCCGAAACTTCTCACTCCTGATGGTTAAACCAGACGGCTGCGGATTTTTCGGCAAGAGGCAGGCGGCCGAGTTCTGACGCGGAGGCGTAGCGACGCTACGCCGCACAAGGACAGAACGAAGGCCAACTAACCTATTGCCAAAAAGCCGCAGTCGCCATAGGAGGAACGCATGCTGATTGCCGTTGCTTCCAAAGATGGCCGCCAGATCGACCAGCACTTCGGCCACGCGGAACGGTTCCTGATCTATGACGTGGAGGGCGGGGAGGCGCGACTGGTGGACGAAAAGAAGGTGGAGCGGTACTGCTCCTACGATGCGGACCACCCGCTGCGCGCCCATATCCTCAAGTCTATCGCCGACGCCCTGGCCGACTGCCGGGCAGTGGTCTGTGCCCAGATCGGCCAGGCCCCCCAGATGGAGATGGAGCGGCTCGGCATCGATACCTTCGTTGCCGAGGGGGCGATAAAGCCGACTTTGCTGGAACTCGCAAAGGTCCTTTGATACGGGCGAGGTCTTCCGGAACCTGGCGGCGTTTTGCTGCGGTTTCCGTTGTGCGGCGTGGCGCTGTTTATGCCCATTGGGTACCACGCCTCCGCCGGAACCCTTGCAAAGCCTTGCCAGAACCCGAAATCTCTCGCCCGGTTGGTTTGATTCCAAGGCGAGAATGCCCTACTATTCACAATGAGGTGATGACCCATGTCCGGTGCTTCTTCGTACAATCACTGCAACCTTCCTCCCTGGGTCATCGCCTCGCGTCATTTCAACGACAACCCGCAGCCGCTGGAGATCCAGGGGGTGCGGGGGGGCAACCGGTTTCTGTTCGCCAAGCTGGACGGGATCCCGGATGCCGCCGAGCGGGCACTCGTTTTCAACGACTACATGTCGGTCAAGTTCCAGCTCCACCACTGGCAGGATCAGGCGACCGACACGGCGCGCAAGAGCCTGAAGAACAGCTATCTCCGCTACATGCGCGGCTGGATGATGGATTCCAACTCGGTCGAGGGGGCGGTGCTGAAGGGGTGGGTGGAGAGCCGCATCGGAATCCCGCCGACCTTCCACAAGGCTCGCATCTCGGGCATCGACACCGAGGAGTACATGGTCTATGCGGTCGACCGGACCAAGGGGAGCGCCCGGACCAACGCCATCAATTCCCAGCTCGACCTCCTGTACGAATACTGCCAGTACGAGCTCGCCCGGAAGTACCCCGACCGCAGCACCATCACCCTTTTTCGCGGCACCTTTGACGCCAGCGAGCACGACCTGCTGGAGCGGATCGACAAGCGGCAGCAGATCGTCCGCCTCAACAACCTCATCTCCTGCACCTCCGAGGAGGAGCGCGCCTGGGAGTTCGGCTTCACCGTCTGGGAGATGCAGGTGCCGCTGTCAAAGGTCTTTTTCTACAACGACCTCCTGCCGAACAGCATCATGAAGGGGGAAGGGGAGTACATCGTGATCGGTGGGGAGTACCGGGTGCGGGTCGTGCCGTGCACGGTGTGACGTTCAAACCTTTCTGTAGTCGTAAGCCCAGCCGAAGTGCCCGCATCTTTCCTCGCAACTTCCCAGCTCGCTGCTCAGGCGAACCTCACCTCCAGCAGGGTCAGATCGTCGTCCAGCCGAATTTCCCGGGAGAAATCAAGCAAAGCCTCCTCCAGCGGCTCGATCCCGATCTCTGCCTCCGGGTAGCCGAGGGAGGTGAGGATGCCGAGCAGCCCGTCCGTCCCGAGCATTTGGCCGTCGGGGTCCTGGATCTCTATCGCCCCGTCGGTGAACATCAGGAGCCGGTCGCCGGACTTGCAGCGGAACTCTTTCTCATCGTACCTGGCGCCCGCTATCATGCCGAACGGGAGCCCTGGAGCGGTCAGCTGGTCCGCCGTCCCGTCGGCATGGACCATGACGAGGGGTGGCCCGCCGGCCGAAGCGATCCGCACCTTTCGGGTGGAGGCGCTCAGGACGCCGCAGACCGCCGTGGCAAAGGACTCCCCCTTGACGATGCCGCAGAGGTTCCGGTTCAGGATCTGGGCGAATTTCTTCGGATGCACGAGGGTCGTGCAGTACCGGCTCCAGAGCGAGCTCAGGTGCATGGTGTGGAGGGCCGCCGCCACGCCGTGTCCCATTACGTCGGCCAGAAAGAAGCCGTAGTGGTCGGCGTCGAGCTGACGCATGGCGAAATAGTCCCCCCCGATCATGTCGTGGGGTAGGTAGACGGAGGAAAAGCCGACGCGGCTGTCCTGCGGCAGGTCGTGCTCCAGGGAAAGGGTCTGGATCCGTCGGGCGCGCTCCAGATTTGCGTAGGACTCGGTATAGTCCTGGAAGGTCTCTACCGCCCCGATCACCTTCCTGTCTGCGTCGTGAAGGGGGGCAACCGACACCGCCAAGGGGACGCGTCCCCCCGCCTTGGTCTGGGCGAAGACGATGACGGGGGAGCTGCTCATGCTGTCGGTGATCATGCAGCGGTAGAGCGGACAGAATTCCGTGGTGCAGAGGCGGCGCCCGTCCTTGTCCTCATGGATGAGGATGTTGTCCATGCAGCAGTGCCCCACCACATCCTGTGCCAGCCAGCCGGTGATCCGTTCGGCCGACCTGTTCCAGTAAAGGATCCGGCGGTCGGTGTCCGTCACGTACAGCCCGTCGTTCAGAGCGTTCAGGATCTCGCCTGCCACCGGGGAGTTCAGAGTTTTCTTCATCTGGCCATCCTTTCCTCGTGCTTCGGAGGCACCGTTCAGGTGAGAAACTTGTGTTTCTCTTTCCAGAGGTGTCCCCAGGTCATCAGGTGGAAAAGCGGCGGTGTTATTACCGTGGTGACGAGCGCCATCAGCACCAGCATCGCAAAAAGCCTGGGGGAGATGATTTTCATGTCAAGCCCGAGATTCAGGACGATCAGCTCGACGAGACCCCGGGTATTCATCAGGATGCCGAGGGCGGATGCCTCGCGCCAGCTCAAGCCGCTCAGGCGGGCGGGGAAAAGCGTGCCGCAGAACTTTCCCGCCGTGGCGACAGCGATGATCACACCGCAGAGGAGCCAGTCTTCCGGGGTGGAGAGGAGGCCGATTTCGGTCCGCATGCCGGTGAAGGCGAAAAACGTCGGCAAGAAGAGCACGCGGACCAGGTGCTCTATTTTACGCGTCAGTTCCTTCGCCACGAGACTTTCGTGGGAAATGACCACTCCCAGGAGGAAAGCGCCGAATATGGCGTGTATGCCTATCAGTTCCGTCGCGAAGGACGACAGCAGAAGCCCCACGAGAAAGAGGGCGTGCGCGCTCTCCGTAAGATAATCGAGGCTTTCAAGCCAATCGACCACTTTTTTCATGAGCGGTCGGACAACAGTCAGCATGGCGCAGATGTAGGCAACCGTGAGGATGACCGTGGTGACCGCACTCGACAGGTGGTGCGCCTCGGCTATGCTGACGATGACCGCGAGGAGGCACCACGCCGTCACGTCGTCCACGGCAGCACAGGTGAGGGCGATGGTGCCCATCTTCGTCCGGTGCATCTTCTGGTCGGTCAGGATCCGCGCCAGCACCGGAAAGGCGGTTAGGGAGAGAGAGATGGCGAGAAACAGGGCGAAGTTCATGAAAGGGATGTTCGGCGGGCAAGCTGTGTCAAAAATCGCGAGCGCCAGAAAAGAACCGAGCAGGAAAGGGAGGATGATGCTCATGTGCGAGACCGCGAGCGCGGTATGGCCGCTTTTCTTCACGATTTTGAGGTCGAATTCCAGCCCGACGAGGAACATGTAAAAGATGACCCCCAGCTGCGCGATGACTTCCAGAAACGGTGCAACCGAGGATGGGAGGAGAGAGGCGTAGAGGTTGGGAGCGAGATACCCGAGCAAGGAGGGTCCTAGGAGAATTCCGCCGAGCACTTCACCGATGACGACCGGCTGTTTGATCGTGGAGAAAATGGCGCCCGTGACACGCGCGGCGACAAGCACGACGGTGAGCGCCAGCAAAACGTGCAGCAGGTTGTTGATTTTGTTGGGGGCAAGGCCACTGGTCACCGCGATGGCTTCGTCGGCAATCACGTGCGGGTGCGGCGCAAACCGGTCGATGAGAACGAAAACCCCGACCGAGGCTGCCACCATCAGCACGTACACGACGAACATCAGGATTCGTCGCGCCGTAAGCGCAGGAGGGTTGGCCATGGCTTTATTAACCTTGCTGCCTGCGTCGGTTGACGTTCCGAGCCGACAGCCGTTGCCATCATGACTCCGGGAGTCCGGTGTCTGGTTGGGGAAGAGAAGAGTTTTAGTGTGCGCGTATACCGCTGTCGGGTGGGGCCTGACTCCGTACCCTAACACTAACAAAGGTCTTCGGACTGTCAAGTGGAAAGGGGGTTCGACCGTCAGACGCCCGTGGAGAGGGGGGAGAGGTCGATGAGCTGAACGGCGAGGCGGTCGACCTCGGCGATGACGCTGCGGTCCATCCGTTTCAGCCACCTTTTCGGAATCCCCTCCAGGTCGTAGTAGGCCCCGGCGAGGGCGCCGACTATGGCGCCGGCGGTGTCCGCGTCCCCTCCCCGGTTGACGGTGTCCACCAGGCACTCCTCGAAGTTCTGCCCGCGGAAGAAGTTGTAGAGGACCGTCTGTATGGTGTCCACCACGTAGCCTGTGGAGAGCCCCTTGTAGGCGTGGAAACGGAACTTCTCGAAGCCCGCGAAGAGGAGTTCCAACTCGCTCCGGAGCCGGTTTTTCGAGGCGCCGAGGAGGGCGAGGTGGAGGAGTTTTCCCATGATGACACAAGCCCCGTCGGAGAGGGGATGGTTGTGGGTGATCCGGGCCTGGGCCACGACGCAGTCGGCCATCAGCCGGTCGTCTCCCAGGGTGAAGAGCGCTGCCGGGAGCATCCGCATGAGGGCGCCGTTTCCCGCATCCCACTGGTTGTAAGGGGTCTCCAGGGTTCCTTTGAGCATGTAGTTCCTGATCCCCCGGCGGCAGGTGTCTCCCACGTCGACCGGCCGCGATTTGAGCCAGGCGGCGAAGTTGTCCGCGATCGCCGTGAGCGACCAGCGGCCGCTTTTCACCACCGCCCGGGCGATGCAGAGGGCCATCGCGGTGTCGTCGGTGACCTGCCCCGGCTTGAGCCTCAGCCAGCCGCCGCCGACGATCTCCTTCAACAGGCCATACTCCGCCACGATCTCCGCGGCGGTCATGAATTCCACCGGGGCGCCGAGGGCGTCGCCGACCGCCAGGCCGATGAAGGCTGCCCGGGCGCGGGACCTGACGTCGTCGAGGTTGTGCGTCCGGTCGGCAGTCATCTCTCCTCGAGGATATCCCGCATGGTGCCGACCAGGAAGTCGAACACCTCTTCCCGACTGACGATGAACCGCGGCATGGTGCGGATCATCACCTCTTCGGTGGCATGGAGGGTGCGGGCGTCGTCGCGCCCGAGCTCGGCCATCACCTCTTCCAGCATTGGAATGACCTCGTAGATGTCGTCCCGGTTGAACGGCGCGGGGTCCGGTTTTCCACGGAATTTCGGCTGGTCGCGGTTGACCGTGTCCTTGGGATACCTGTGGTAGAGGTCGGACGGCTTGATGACGATTCTCATGACGATTCTCATTGGCACGGCTGCTGCTGCGTCCGTGCTGTGGTGCACTTTATTCCGGAGAGGAAACCATGCGTGAATGTACCGGCAACATCTGGGATTACCTGGGCGGCGCCGTTATCGCCGTTACCACGAACGGAGCAGTGAGCCGGAGCGGCGCTGCCCAGCTCGGCAGAGGATGCGCCCGCCAGGCGCTCGACTTATTCCCCGACCTGCCGCAGCGTCTTGGAAGGCTCCTCAGGGAACGGGGGAACCATGTCCACTGGCTGGAGGGCGGACTGGTCAGCTTCCCGGTGGAGGAGACCCCCTGGGAAAACCCCGATCTGCACCTGATCGCCCGATCGGCCCGGGAGCTACGTGAGCTTGCCGACTGCCACGGCTGGACGAAGGTGGTCGTGCCGCGC
>DATJLB010000082.1:0-12083 GCA_035490915.1 Geobacteraceae bacterium | reverse complement strand
GCCGGCCTCGACAAGGGGGGGGTCGTGCTCGCGAGCCTCGCCTACCTGACGTCGGCGGCGGTGGGGGTCACGGCTCTCCTGGTCTGCACCAGGATCTGTGGCAGGTTCCTGGCGGTCAGGGGAGAGAAGTGATCCCCGGCTGGCTGATGCGGGGAAATCCGCCTGCCGTCGGCTTCGACCGCGGGAAGGCAGGTTTCCTCGAAAAGACCCTCAACGCCGTTGCCTCTTATGCAGCCGCGACCCTCCTGTTCGAGGGGCACGCCGGCCGCGCCGGCCTCCTCCAGCGGATCGCCCCCACGGTCAAGCTCCCCGGCATCCTTGTCCTGATCGTCACCGTGAGTCTCCTCCGCTCCCCCGCAGCCATCTGGGGGGCCGTCGTTCTTGCGCTCGTCCTTGCGCTCGTCTCCGGCATCGCTCCAGGGACGTTCGTCAAGAGGGCCTCCCCGTGCGTGCTCCTTTTCGGGGTGGCGGTCGCCCTGCCGGCGGTGTTCAGCGTCGTCACGCCGGGTGAGTCGCTCTGGAGGGTGGCCGGTCCGTGGGGGAGCGAGATCGCCGTGACCCGCCAGGGGCTCCAGGCGGGGACCGTTCTCGTCGGCAGGGTCGCGGCCTCGGTTTCCCTGGCGCTCCTCCTTCCCCTCACCACCCGCTGGCACGACATCATCCGCGCCTTTGCCGCACTCCGGCTCCCGAGGCTCTTCGTCCTGATCCTGGCGATGACCTACCGCTACATCGCGCTCCTTGTCCAGACCGTCGCCGAACTGCACGAGGCGCGGGCGAGCCGGACGGTCCGTTATCTTCCGGCCGGCGCGGAGCGCCGCTGGGTTGCTTCCCGCATGGGGTACCTGTTCGGGAAATCCTACCGGATGAGTCAGGAGGTGCACGACGCCATGCTCGCCCGGGGCTTTGCGGGCGAGGTGAAAAGCTTCGAGCCGCGGAAGGCGGGGAAGAGGGACATGGTCTGGCTGGTCCTGGCCTTAGTGCTCAGCACGGCGCTCCTGGTCCTCGATCGCGTGAATTGGCGTTAGGCAAAACAGAAGCAAAAGGACATAGAACGCGGATGACGCGGATGGGACGGATTCTCGCGGATTTTTTCAAAAGGAAGAAAGGCGGCTTAACTGGTCTTTATGGTTGATCCGCGTAAATCCGCTGAATCCGCGTCATCCGCGTTCTATTAAAAGGTTTTTCTCAACGGTATAGTGCATGTCCACACCCCTATTCCAACTCACCAACGTCACCTACCGCTACGGCGGGGGGATCGCCGCCCTCGATGGCATCGAGCTGGCGATCCACGGCGGGGATACCCTCGTCGTTCTCGGGGCGAACGGCAGCGGCAAATCGACGCTCCTGAGGCTTCTCGACGGGCTGATCTTCGCCGACGGGGGGACTGTCAACGCCTTCGGGGAGCCCCTGACCGAGGAGCAACTGGAGACGACCGCTTTCCGCGGCCGGTTCCGGAGTCGCGTGGGGTTCCTCTTCCAGAACCCCGACGTCCAGCTCTTCTCCCCGACGGTGTTCGAGGAGGTCGCCTTCGGCCCGCTCCAACTCGGGCTCGCTCCGGACGAGGCGCGGGGACGGGTCGAGGATACCCTTGCCTGGCTCGGCCTCGGCTCGCTCCGGGAGCGCTCCCCCCTGCAGCTCTCCGGGGGGGAGAAGAAAAAGGTGGCGCTTGCCTCGGTGCTCGCCATGAACCCTGATGTCCTCCTTCTGGACGAGCCGACTGCGGCCCTCGATCCGCGGAGCCGCCACTGGTTCCTGGAGCTGACCGGGGAACTGGGACGGCTCGGGAAGACTATCGTCGCCGCCACCCATGATCTTGCCTTTGCGGAGAAGGCCGGGACGAGGGGGGTGGTCATGGGGGAAAACCACCGGATAGCCGCCGATGGCCCGATTGCCGAGATCCTCGCCGACCAGTGCCTCCTCGTGCGGGAGAACCTAATCCACGAGGAGGACCAGTCCCGGTGCACGATGGCGGGGAGCTGCAGGACAGGGGATAGCAAGCGACGGGACTGGTAAAAGGCGCCCGTTTGGTGTATAAGAAGGAAACGGCAAGCGGCTGCCTACCACTCGATACGAGGTGAAAAATGAGGATTCTGTTGGTTATGCTCTGGTGTCTGATGTGTGCGGCGCCTGTATTCGGCTTCGGCAAAGGGGTGGAGGGGTGCTCCGGGGACTGTACGGCCTGCCACAAGCTCACCAAGAGCGAGGCGGTAGAGCTTTTCAAGAATATCAACCCCTCCCTGGCAGTCGAGGATGTGGGGATCGCGCCGGCCCGGGGACTCTACCAGATTACCCTGAAGAAGGACGGGGCGCTCCACCTGGTCTATCTCGACTTCTCCAAGAACTACCTGGTCAACGGGCCGATCATCGACATCAAGAGCAAGCGGGACCTCACCCAGCAGGGGGTGGAGGCGGCCACCGTGATCGACCCGGCGGGGATCCCGCTCACCAACGCCCTGGTCATGGGTAATCCGAAGGGGAAGAGGGTGCTCTACCTCTTCAGCGACCCGGAGTGCCCGTACTGCGCCAAGCTCCACAAGACCATCATGGAGATGGTGAAGGAAGACCGTCAGCTGAAGGTCTACATCATCCTGGTGCCGCTCGACATCCACCCCAATTCCCTCTGGAAGACCGAGTCGATCGTCTGCACGTCGAAGAAGGACATGAAGGGCGCCCTCGCCATGCTGGAGAACAGCTACGCGGGGAAGGAGGTGCCGCGGCTCACCTGCAACGGGGTGAGCGGGGCGGAGCAGAAGAAGCTCGGGGCGGCGCACGGGGTGAACGTCACGCCGACCATGGCGTTCGCCAACGGCAGGGTGCTGATGGGGGCGCGGGCGAAGGAGGATATCAGTAAAATGCTCGACGAGGCGGCCGGGAAGAAGTAGAAAGGCTGAACATTCCTGCACGCGGATCAAATCTGATAACGTCGGATAAAGGCGGATTTAACGGCTGTCATAGCACACTGTAAAGGCCATGAATCGGATTATTTTCAGATTCGATCAGATGTTATCCGTGTGCAGCGTTTTTGACTTTTGGTTGTAGGTAAGCAAAGGAGATTACTGGGACAGGCTCAACGCTGTCCCAGTTTTTATTTGAACTCCGGCGGCAGCGACGTCAGCCGCCAGACACGGCGGCCGTTGTCATCCTCGTAGCTCCACTTCTCCACGTCCTCCACCGTCTTCAGCCGCAGGGAGGGGGGGCGGTAGTAGTCGAATTCAACCTTTGTCGCCGCCTCTCCCTTCACCGGGTCGCATTCCATCACCTTGACCCTGTAGTCGGCCATCTTCACCTCGCCGGCCGCCTTGATCCGTTGCAGGTACGCCTCCTGTAGCGAGGGGGTCACGTAGGTGACCGCGGCGCTCTCGAACTCCTGCCAGCGCACGAGCTGGAGGTAGCTCTTGGAGCTCTTTTCGAACTCTTCGCCGATGTTCGCGTTTTTCAGGGTGGCGCAGCCGGCGAAGATAAGCGGGATCGCGGCCGCCAGGAATCTTTTTTTGTATTTCATAGACCCTCCATGCATCTCATCTTCAGGCTGTTGTTATAACTCCCCCTGACCCCCTCTTACCTAAGAGGGGGAATCTTTGCGTCCCTCCCCTTTGTCAAAGGGGAGGACAGGAGGGGTTAAAGCTGTTGGCATCTCCTTGATGAATCTTACCAGCTCCACCGCGATGTCGTACTTGCCGAAGGGGGGGATCAGGTAGAAGCCGCCCGCCGTCCCCTTCGTCTCGGCGATGAATTCCCGGGCGATGGCGAGCCCCTCCGCCACCCCCGCCTCCTTCTCCTTCCCGCGCATCCTCTTTCGCACCTCTTCCGGGATGACGATCCCCGGCACCTCGTTGTGGAGGTACTCGCAGTTCCGCTCGCTCACGAGCGGGAGGACCCCCGGCAGGACCGGGATCCCGAGGTGGGCGGTCCTCTCCTGCATCTCACGGAACCGGGCCGCGTCGTAGATCGGCTGGGTCTGCGCGAAGCTGGCGCCGTTGGCGACCTTCTTCTCCAGACGCGTCACCTGCACCTCCATCCGGGGAGAGTTGGGGTTGAAGGCACAGCCGATGGTGAAGCCGGTCCCGCCGCCGATCGGGCTCCCGAGGGCGTTCACGCCGCCGTTCAGGTCGGCCAGCAGCTTGATCAGGCCGAAGGAGTTCAGGTCGAACACCGACGACGCCCCCGCCTGCTCGCCGAGCCGGGCCGGGTCGCCGGTCACCGCCAGGATCGAGCTGACCCCGAGGAGCGACGCCCCCATCAGCTCCGACTGGAGGCCGAGGAGGTTCCGGTCGCGGCAGGTGACGTGGACGATCACCTCGATCCCCACCTCCCGCCGGATCAGGCTTGCCAGGGCGATGTTCCCCATCCGGACCCGGGCGAGCGGGTTCTCCGCCAGGTTGATGGCGTCCGCCCCCGCCGCCTGCAAGGCGTGGCAGCCGGCGAGCACCCTGGCGCAGTCGAGCCCTTTCGGAGGATCGAGCTCCACGGTGACGACCGGCGACTGGCCCCAGCGGGCGAGGAATCCTTCTTTTGCCTCTGCGGGCGCCTGCCGCTCCGCCCCCACCTCCACCCGGACCGCTTTCTTGCGCGGCGCGGGGCGCAGACCTTTCAGCTTCTCGGCGATCCGCCGGATGTGCTCCGGCGTCGTGCCGCAGCAGCCGCCCACGAGCGAGGCGCCGGCCTGCGCCATCTCCAGCGCCATGTCGGCGAAGTAGTCGGGCGTTGCCCGGTAGATGTAGCGGCCGTCGACGAACTCGGGAAAGCCGCTGTTCGGGTAGGCGGCAAGCGGCAGTTCCGTCACCCGGGCCATGCGTGCGACGTTCCGCAGCACCTCCAAGGGCCCCGCGCCGCAGTTGACGCCGATCATGTCCGCCCCGGCAGAGGCAAGCTCCGCGGTGATCCCCTCCACATCCGCGCCCGCAGCCGTGCGACCACCCTCCAGGTACGCCATGCTGGCGATCACGGGAAGCCCCGTCTCCTTTGCCGCCGCAAGCGCCTGTCGCGCCTCCCCGGGATCGGAAAAGGTCTCCAGGACGAAGAGGTCCACCCCACCTTCGGCGAGGGCGAGGGACTGCTCCCGGAAGATGGCGAGCTTCTCGTCCGCCGAGAGCTCCCGCTCCTCACCCTTGGCCCGCGCGAGCGGGCCGATCGACCCGGCCACGAAGACGTCGCTTCCTGCGGCCTGCCGGGCGAGCCGCGCGCCCTGAAGGTTGATCTTCCGCACCTTCCGTTCCAGGCCGATTGGCTGGAGCTTCGTGTAGTTGGCGCCGAAGGTGTTCGTCTCGATCACCCGCGCGCCGGCGGCCACGTACTCCCGGTGCAGCTCCAGCACCAGCTCGGGCCGCACCAGGTTCAGGTGCTCGAAGTTCGCGTCGAGCCCCACCCCCTTGGCATAGAGCATGGTGCCGATGGCGCCGTCGCCGACGAGGACTTCGGTTTTCAGGGTGTCGAGAAAATTCACATGAAACCTTTAGGGCGGCAAAACCTTGTTGAACAGGATGGACAGGATATACAGGAGAAAACAAAAAAACTCGTAAAGGTTTAACACCAAAAGCCTTTAATCCTGTTCATCCTGTCCATCCTTGTTAATTCAGCCTTTAGTTTTTTGTGTTGTTTTGCTGGCGTTTTTCGCTTGATGCCGCTAGAATGCGAGGCATTCCACTGCGCGAGGTCCTTCATGCTCCACACGTTGATCGGCTGGCTTCTGGCCACCATTCTGAAACTTGGGTATCCCGGCATCTTCCTGCTGATGGCGATGGAGAGCTCGATCATCCCGATCCCGAGCGAGCTGGTGATGCCGCCGGCCGGCTACTGGGCCGCCGAGGGGAAGATGAACCTGGTGGTCGCCATCCTCTGCGGCACCGCCGGGAGCCTCGTCGGCGCCTACGCCAACTACTTCGCCGCCCACTACCTCGGCCGGCCGCTGCTCCTCAAGTACGGCCGGTACGTCTGGATCACCGAGGAAAAGTTCGCCAAGGTGGAGACATTCTTCCACAAACACGGCGAAATATCAACCTTCATCGGCAGGCTCCTCCCGGTGATCCGGCACCTCATTTCGCTCCCCGCCGGGCTGGCGGGGATGCACCACACGAAGTTCGCCCTCTACACCCTGCTGGGCGCCGGGATCTGGTGCACGGTCCTCACCCTGATCGGCTATGTCATCGGCGAGAACCAGGAGCTGATCATCAGGCATTCCCACCACGCGGTCATCGGCGTCGTCATCTTCAGCGCGGTCCTGATCGCGCTCTACGTCTGGCGGCACAAGCGGAAGGGCGCGCGGGCCGGTGAATGATGGAGGAGGGTGGTCACACGATTACCTTGACAACGGAGGCAGGGCGCAGTAAGTTCGGTTAATTCCTTTTCACGAAGGGGTGGGCCGGGTGAGAGCCTGTGATACATCAGAGAGCCGCCGCGGACGGTAAAGACCGTCGGGCGGCTCTTTGCGTTTTAAGTGGTTGAGGCAGAATGGTGTTGGAAGACATGCATTGATTCTGTCAAGATTTAGACCTGACACCTTTGTCTGGGGTTAACCCGCCTCAAAAGACCCACATCACCTGCAGTCCCACAATATCCACACTGCTGTCATACGAACCGACAAGGGCGCCGCGGAGACGATCCTCGCCCGTCGCCGTCTTCCGGATATCCGCATCCCTGACGAACAGATGGGCGTACCCCGTGTCGATCGAAATGCGATCGGTGAAGCGGTACCCGACGCCGGCCGCGAGCCAGATGCGGTCGTCGTCGGGGACGCGTGGCGTGCGGTGGGCCGCATCGGGCACCGGGCTCTGATCGTAGGCCGCTCCTGCCCGGAGGGTCCAGGCTCCGGGCGCGTAGGCGGCGCCGAGCGAAAAACGGAAAGTATCCTTCCAGTGCAGCGTCGTGACGGCATCGCTCTCGGCGGGATTGTCGAACCTGATCCGGAGCTCGTCGACGGTACGCCAGTTCGTCCAGGTGACGTCAGCCATACCGGCAAGCTCGGGTGTGAAGTTATGCCAGATGCTGACCGACAGGCTGTCCGGCAGCGTCACGTCCGCCCTGATCCCGGTATTGACGAACCGGCCGGTCGGGTTGGGGGCGGGAACTCCGGAGAAGAAGGCATCGCCGGTCAGGGTGTGGTCGACGCGGGAACGATAGGCGATGCCGGCGCGGGTATCGCGGGTGAACTCGTAGAGCGCCCCGACATTGTACCCCCAGGACCAGCTGTCCGCCTTGAAGGTGACGAAGCCGTCGTTTCCCTGCGGTACCGCGCCCGGGGCGCCCAGTGCGGCGAAGATTGTGCCGAAGTCGATGGCGTTGCTCAGCTCGGCATGGAGATACTGGGCGCTGATTCCCGCGCCGAGGCTCAGCTTGTCGGTGACCCGAAACGCGACGGAGGGGTTGATATTGAGAGTGAAAAGTTCCGAGTTCACCGCATGATACCGTCCGACCCAGGAGGCATCATACTCCGTTTTCAGGCCGAAGGGGGAGAAGATGCCGATCCCGGCGGCGAGGCGGTCGCTGAACCGGTGGCTCAGATATGCGTAGGGGATCAGTACCGTACTGCCGGCATTACCCCCTTGCCCCCCGGCCAGCGGCTGTCCAGAGAGGTGGGTGGAGCCTTCGTTGGTGAACCTGGCCGAAGGAAAGACGAAATTGATTCCGGCCAGCGCCTGGGACCGGTCAAGGCGGGTGAGCCCCGCCGGATTGAAAAAGATGGTCGAGGCATCCTCGGCAGCAGCGGCTCCCCCGGCAAACGCGGTGCCGAGACCTTTGACCCCCTGCTCCATGATGGCGATCCCTGCCCCGGCAGCGCAGCTGCAGTATGCCATCGAGGCGCACAAGGCCAAAAACATGCAGACCACGGTCCTGTTGTGCATGAGGCTCCTTACGGATGGATCTCGACGTACCTGCCCATTATACCCTCTTTTGAAGATCAAAAAGACCACCGGAATGAAATCTGACGGAAAATGGGGGACACTTCCCTATTTTTTAGGGTTTGGCGCCTTTTCGTTATTGACAGGTAATTATGCAACACTTATCATCCGGCCATGCCAACGCATTGCTCGAGCGGTAGCCATTGACTACCCGCACCACATAACGCAACGCGGAAATACCTTTGTATAAATGCTTGAATACAAACTAGCATCTTCCCTGAGACTCAAACTCGTGGCAGACCCAAGAAAGATGCGGGAAAATAGGGAAGTGTCCCTATTTTCCCGTGTTTTATTGGAATATGAAGGTGGAATATGAAGGTGTCAGGTCTACACATGTGACATTGTCGCAGGTGTAGACCTGACACTATGGTTTTCCTCCATTCTACACAAAATAAAGGTAGAGTAACGGGGTACTAAGACATTCAGGGGAAATCAAAGAATGTATAATGTAGACCAACCCTTATTTTACTCTCTTATTTTACTCTTATTTTACTCCGATGGAGAAAAATGATGAAGATACAGTCCTTTCTCACTTCATCACTCTGCACTTTTGCGTTATTGGCTTTTACAACGATTCAAAGCGGCTGCGTTAATCTAAACTATATGCCTCTTAAAAAAGGGCAAGACGATATTGACTTATCAAAAGAATCGATTGTGCTGATCACAGCTAAAGTGTCTAATCAATTCAAAATTAATCATCAACCAGCGCTGACGCGAGCTGCTTTTGTTGATGTTAATGCCAATAGAATGATATATGTAGAAATTGAAGATGAACCTTTTAAGAGAGTTGAACATCAATACAATGAATACATTCTCAGCTTTAAGTTAAAACCCGGGATTTATATTTTTGCTTTTTTGCTTGGCTGTAGTATTAAAAGTTGTCATTCTATTTTCACTGGTACAAATTTTGACCTGCCAATCAATCAAAAAATTAATATAAAAGCAAATTCGATAGTTTATTTAGGTAAAATAAATGCTGTAATTCGCAAAAGTAATAATGATTATGAAGTTAGAGCAGGAAGTACAGGTCATACGATTATAGGTCAAGCCTTGGCCGGATTCTCCGACGGAACTTTTGATGTAGAGTTTAAGGACAATTACGATGAGGATATGAAGCTGTATCTTTCTGTGTACCCAGCTCTCGAAAAATTTAGAATAGATAAATCAATTCTTCCCCCTTGGAAAAGGCCCACCTCCTCATCTGTCGAGTTATACAGGAAAGAAATATTAGGTTTATGATTCGTTAGCCAACAAAGTAAAATGATTGCAATAAAGCCTTGCGAAAAAGATTCTGATTTTCTCCTTGTAAAACAGCTAGTGAAAGACTACATTCGCTGGCTCAACATTGACCTATCGTTTCAGGCTGTAGATAAGGAATTATCAGACCTCTCCTCAATGTATGGCCCTCCAGATGGAATTTTTTTGCTTGCGTGGCATGAAGACAAGCTTGCCGGTGGCGTAGGTCTGCGAGCGTTTGCGCCTGGTGTATGTGAGATGAAGCGTCTGAGGGGAAATTCAGGGGGGGAAATTCAGGGGACATAATACATATTTTTCGCCTGTCACAGGAATTCTATAATCAGCAATGCTCCCGCTTCTCCAGTTCAGGCTGGATGCGCTCGACCATAAAGTCCTGGGAGAATTTCCTGAGGCTGCTGAAAAGGACATTCCACGAATCGCGGCTCCGCGGGATCAATAGGACGACATTGCCGCTTTTCTTGACGAACACCTCGCTGTCGTCGAAGTGAAACTCCTTGGTAAGCCAGACCGCCTGACCCCGCCCATACTGAAATATCTTTGCCGTTCTCAAGTTTTGTCCTCCTGTGTGATATGCTTTGAAGTATGTATTTGTGTGGATGTCTTAGCAAGCAAAATCTCTCAAGGAAAACGCCATGACCACCATAATAACCACTCCCCCCACGATTGCCGAGCTGTACCCTAACGTCGGCAGGATCCTCCTGTTCGTCGCGTTCGAAGAGGCGAACGCGGAGTCGGAGTCCAACTACCAGCAGATCATCTTCACGGCCGAAACCGAGGCGGTATTCCGGCTCGATTGCTCGCGGGACGCATGCGCGGGGGGCGGCTTTGACTTTGCCCCGGTCATCGATACAATGATGAAAAACGGGGAAGCGCGGGTGCAGGGGACGCTCGCGTGCACAGGGATCGTCGCCACCGACGGATACACGTGCGGGTTGAAGGCGGAGTACCGCATCATTATCGACTAGTAAATTGTAACATCTAAACCCCCTCCCCAGCCCTCCCCCTCCTGGGGAGGGAGCACTACTACTCCCCCCAGCGGGGGGAGGTTGGGAGGGGGGCGTGAAGATGCGAAATATGAAGTGTTACAAGGCACTCGTAGTTTGACATAAAGGAGATACCGATGCTGCATGTTGTCCAGACAGTTATGTGGGGCGTGGCGGAAAAGCCGCAGCTCTTTCTCGATGAGGCGAAGGCGCAAGCCGCCTATGTGGGATGCACCGGGAAGCAGTGGGCGCAGCGCTATGCCGCGTATTGCGAGCACCACGGCGTGGGCGCGGACAGCTTCGAAGCGGCGCAGGCCTTCGTGAAGACGATCGATGTCTCCGAGAAGAGCACGATCAATTACTGGACCCTCGATACGGCAGAGGCGGGGCTCGAAGGCTGGAAAAACCCGATCCTTGGCCCCGGAGTGGAGGAGTTCCAGCATGTCGCGAAAGACATCGTTGCGGTCAGGGAGGGGTTGGCGCGGCTGCTCGAAGACGTGTCGGCGCTGACCGACCGTTGTGCCCTGATGGATGGTGCGCCCGCGGAGAAACCGGCGCTTTCCCCCTCGGCAGCCCCGGAGGAGAAGCCGGAAGCCGCCCCGGAAACGTACGCCACCCCGGAATGGAAGAACTTCGTGGGGCAGATACAGAGGCTGGGAAGCGGCAGCAGGAACGATTTCTACCTGCTCTCCCGGGACGACTGGCGCCAGGACGTGTACAGCAACCGGACCTCCCTGGAGTACTGGGACTGGGTTGCGGACAGGATCGTGAAGCGCAAGGAGAAGGCGCAAAACGCCGCCTACACGGTCGTCGAGGACCCGGAAGCCCCCGGCTGCTACAGGTTCGCCAACGAGGAAGGAATCGCGAGCGAAGACCGCTACGACTCGGAATGGGAAGCGTGGTGCGCCGCCGGTCTCCATCTGGAAGGCGCCTGAATGGATGCACCGCAGGTATTCAGCAAGTGGGCGCGCCGGTATGACCGCTCGCGGCGGCAGCTCATCCCCTGCTTTGACGCGTTCTACGCTGCCGCGGTCCGGGCGCTCCCCTTCGCCGCGACGGACGCGTTCGACGTCCTCGACCTGGGGGCAGGGACGGGGCTTCTCTCGGCCTTCATCCTGGAGGCGTTCCCGCAGGCGCGCCTCACGCTCGTGGACGCGTCCCCCGAGATGCTCGACATCGCCCGGGAGCGCTTTCATGACTCGCCAAACCGGATCG
Organism: Geobacteraceae bacterium; assembly: GCA_035490915.1. Taxonomy (GTDB): domain Bacteria; phylum Desulfobacterota; class Desulfuromonadia; order Geobacterales; family Geobacteraceae; genus JAMPXD01. The sequence continues at coordinate 733 of DATJLB010000082.1, read as the reverse complement.
ACTACGTCGTGGGTGACTACGCCCGGGCGCTCCCGAAAGGGGAGTTCCAGGCGGTGGTCTCGGCGCTGTCGATCCACCACCTGGACGAGGGGGAGAAGCGCGTGCTCTGGGGGGAGATCTTCACGGCCCTGCGGCCGGGTGGCGTGTTCGTGAACGCGGACCAGGTCTTAGGCTCGACGGCAGAGGAGGACGCGCTCTTCCGGGACGAGTGGCTTCGCGAGGTGAAGGAACTCGGGGTGTCGGCGGCAGACCTGGCGGGGGCGCTGGAGCGGATGCGGCAGGACAAGCTCTCCACCCTGGAGGTGCAGCTCGACGGCCTCGCTGCGGCGGGCTTCGAGCGGGTCGACTCCGTCTTCCAGGAGAAGAGCTTTGCGGTCTTCACCGGCCGCAAGAGGGGAAAGGGATGAAAGCCATCCTCGACTACCGGATCCTGATCCCGCTCGTGGTGCTCCTCGGGTTTGCGCCGTTCACCCCCCAGCCGCACATCGTCGAGAAGCTCCGAATGCTGATGGCCGGGACCCTGAAAAGGCCGATCGACATCTTCGATCTCGTCTGGCACTCCTGGCCCTTCGTGCTCCTCGCCTACAAGGTCGTCCGGGATATCGTCCATTGAACGGCGAGGGGGCCATGACCCGCAGGCGGTTCGCCTGCCCGCACTGCGGCGAGCGGATCTCCATGCTCCTCGATGCCGGTCGCGATCGCAAAGATGTTGGGATCGAAGATGATGTCTTCG
>DATJLB010000081.1:0-8781 GCA_035490915.1 Geobacteraceae bacterium | reverse complement strand
GCCTTCGATGTGGCACATCGGTATCTACCCCAATCTTTGATTCGATTCCTCTGTCGGCTCCAAAACAACCCGGCTGTTTACATCAAGATAAAAGGGTAGGAGAAGTGTCGCTGCGAGGGCTAACGGTCGCGGAATGGGCTCGGCAGTCGTGCAAAGAAGGTTAACTGCACTTGCCAAGAGCTGCCAAAACGAGTGAATACAGAATAATATTTTTTTATTAATTGTTAAAGTGAAATTTCCTAATATCGTCATAAGTAAATCTAATATGAATCTTCACGGTTGAGGCGATAGGGTGCGCAATTTGCCCCTCAATCTGACGGCGGTGGGTGAAATGCCCCAGTTTTGCTCCTTAAAGGGCACGGCTGCCTTTTTCTCTCTCCTGCCGCGTTATCTGTGCACAGGACTGGTTTCAAAAGGTTTTAACAAATTGGAGTGCGCAGTTCATTAATTGGTACTAAAATTGCAAAATTGCATCAGGCTGCGGTCCTTTTGGGGAAGGGCTGGCACCTTTTTCTTGGAGGAGTATCCCGTTTTTTCGGGGATATTCGGGTTACGTCCTGGAAAAATGCAGCACATAGCGCAGAGAATGAAGAGAGCCAACACCAGGAGGTAAATACTACACACAATTATTTAAAGGAAAGGGACTATAAATGAAGACAAGAACTTTAGTAAGCATTTGTGCAACCACTCTTGTAGGGCTGGGCATGGGCGCAACTGTCGCGCTTGCCGGCCTGAACGCGGGGACGGGTATCGTGGGTTCCAAGCACGACATGAGAAGGCAGAGCCCCGAGAAGTATGACAGGGTCTGTGCATACTGCCATACTCCGCACCATGCAATCCAGGACGCGACCGCTGATTATCTGCCGCTCTGGGCGCATCAGTTGACGACCCTTACGTACCAGCCGTATGCGAGCCCGACGTTGGTTGCCAACATTACCGACCCGATTGCCGGCCCGAGCCGCCTGTGCATGAGCTGCCATGACGGCGTCATCGCCGTCGATCAGCACTACAACATCTCTGGTTCCGTCGTAAAAACCGGTGATAGTTTTGGGCAGATCGCAATCGCAAATGGTACCGGCGACCTGACCAACGACCACCCGATCGGCTTCAACTACGCCGACGTGGCCGCCCAGATGGCAAATGCGATCAAGCCTCCCAGCTCTCAGTTCCTTGGCAATCCCAATGGCACCAAGATCTCGGACAACCTCGTCAACGGCAATATGACCTGTGCAACCTGTCACGAAGTTCACAACAAGGACAACGTGGCCGACGCCAACAACACGTACAACTACTTCCTCTATGCCCCCGAGTCGGGTTCGCAGATCTGCCTCTCCTGCCACATCAAGTAGGCGGAAGTTTCAGGGTTCACTTTTTATTTACATGCATGTCTTGGCCGCTGGTTTTCCGGCGGCTTTTTTTTTGCTTCCTCAATTATAGGTAGCTTGATCGCAACCAAAGTGCATTCGATGCCCTGATCATTAGAGGTTTATTTCAACAATGCTTTTATTTTCATTCAATAACTGCTATTATGCGATGCACTCTGGCGTATGCACCACTACAGCGGCAAGGAGGTAGCAGATGTTCCGTGAAGGTTTCTGTTCGAGCGTTTGGTCAATGAGACATATCTGCGCGATGGCCTGCGCGGTGTACCTGGCATGCCTGACCGGGTGTGCTGGTCCTAAGGTCACAGCGGGGCCGGTATACTTCCCCCCTGCTCCCAATACCCCTCGCATGCAATATCTCAAGGGATTTTCCTCCACCAAGGATATTGACGCGGAAGCGACGAAATTTTCCCTCTTTCAGTTAGGGGATGTGGACACGAAGCAGGAAATAGTCCTGATCAAACCGTTCGGTCTTGCCGTGCATGCAGGCATCCTTTATTTATCCGATGCCAACGGCAGGATCATCGTGCTCAATCTGGCAAAGAAGGAGTACGCCTACCTCAAGGGTGATTTTGGCGCGGGCAAGCTGAAGAAGCCGAACGGCCTCGCGTTCGATGCCGACGGATCTCTGTACGTCGCCGACACACAGAGAAAAGAAGTCCTCGTCTACGATAAGGATGGCAACTTTCAAAGGGCCTTGGGGAAGGATCTGGATCTGAAACCGGTGGACGTTGCGGTCGATAACGATTTTCTGTATGTACTCGACATTGGCAAAAATGCGGTGGAAATCCTGGGCAAAAAATCCGGCCAGCTCGAAAGGGAAGTGGGGAATACAGGGGGGAAGGATGAAAAACTGGCGTTGCCTATTTCCCTTACGGTTGATTCGGACGGCTACCTCTACGTGACCAATGCCCTCTCAGGGAAGGTCATGAAGCTTGACCGGGATGGGCATGTGCTCCTTTCATTCGGAGAGCTGGGAGATGCGTTTGGCCAATTCGGGAGGCCCCGGGGGATAACGGTCGACAAGGAAGGGATAATCTATGTGGCGGACGCATCCCACCAAAATGTCCAGATGTTCAACGGAAAAGGGCGGCTGCTCATGTTCTTCGGCGATCCGGGACTTCCCGATGGGTCGCTCAATCTGCCGGCGCACGTGGCGGTCAGTTATGACAACCTTGAGTACTTCCAGAAACTGGCGGATCCTTCCTTCGTGGTGGAGAAAGTAGTTTTTGTCACCAACCAGTTTGGTCCTGCAAAGCTATCCATCTATGGTTTCGGGCACCCGAGAGGGGTTGAAGCCGAGTCGCATGAAAGCGGACCACCAGAGAAAAAGGAGAAAAAGTAGTCGCACCTTCGCAGGTGTTTGATTAACGGTGGACAAGCTGAAAGGGAGAAACGGTCGCAGAGGGGGAGAGGTGAGGAACAAGGGGGCCGGGACGGCACGATGAGAGTAAACAGTACAGCGATACGTGTCATGCTGCTGGCGCTCCTGGTATGGTATCTGCTTCTTTGCGGGTGCAATCCCGTCACTAGGCATGAAGTGCTCACAACCATCTTTGATGGGGTTCCCAGCTTCCCCCCGCAAGAAGAGCTCTGCAAGGAGTACGCTGAGAACATGATGGCGGCGTCGGCAAAGGGTGCCGCGGTCAAGCAGGGTGAGACGGAAAAACCTTCACAGGAGGGGTCCCGGCACCAGCCATACGACGAAAAAAGGTGCGACGACTGCCACGACAAGGAGAAAGAAGGCGGACTTATCAAGCCTAAGAATGAGCTTTGTTTCGTGTGCCATGTTGATTTCATCAAAGGGGGCTTCATTCACGGTCCGGTTGCAGTTGGAGATTGCCTTGCCTGCCATCTTCCGCATACTGCCTCTTTTAAGTCTCTCCTGAAGATCGACCGAAGCCAGATATGCTCCTCCTGCCATAAGGAAAAAAGGCTGGCCGCCGCTTTGCATGATTCGGTCAGGTCGAAGAAGATGGATTGTGCCGACTGCCATGACCCGCATTCCGGGACTGCACGTTACTTTCTGAAATAGATCCGGAAGAGAAGGATGAATACACGGAGAATATTCTATATCTTCATCCTGCTTCTCTTCCTGCCGATAAATGAGTCTGTGGCCCAGCCAACGAGAGGCCTCATTCTTCTAGGCAATTTCCAGCAGGCGGTCGGGGCATCCTATCAGTACGACGGTCAGACAGTCTCAAACGCCACGAGGCAGGAAACGAGCAATCATCTGTTGGAGGGTTCATATCGTTTTGGCACCGACTATGCCCTGTACAGCCCGCACCTGTTGAAAGGAAAACTGACGGCCGATCTGAGCTTCAGTGCGACGCGGTTCAGCGGCACCAACGAGCCGTCAGATACCTCCCAGGGGCTCAATGTCCGCTACGTGCTCGACGGTACCTTGCTGGACAAGTCTCCCTATCCCGTCAATTTTTTCACAAGTTCCAGCATTCAGAAAGTTCAGAGACCATTCGCCAGCAGTTACGATCTGACGACGGACAGTTACGGGGCGGGTTTTTCGCTGAGAAATATTTTCCTTCCCATACAATTTAACTATAATTTTACCAAGAGTGAGACGTCCGGACTGGCAGACAATAACGAGCAACAGATTGAGAATTTTTCGTTCATCGCCAACCACAGGGTACGGGAGAACAGCGTAACCGTCGCCCAGTTGCTCTTTTCCAACAACCGCTCCGCCCTTACGGGCCAAACGTCCATAGTCGAGTCTTTCTCGACCAACAAGATCGACCTTACCAACCTCCTGTCATGGAGCAGTGGCGGGAATAGCCGCAACCTCTCCTCTGGTTTTCAGTATCAGGAGGACTCGGGCGACCGGCAGGCCACTAGCATCGGCTACAGTGAAGACCTGGCATGGGATTTCGGTAAGGCACTCAGGGGTGACCTGCGTTACTCATACAGTTATCTGAAAGTCCCGGAGCAGACAAGGGAAGAACATATTGGCGAGGGTTCGCTCAAGCACTACCTGCTTCAGAATCTGCGCACTGAGCTTGCCATTCGGGGGCGATCTACCGATTTAACCGACGGGAAAGAACAAGAGGTGGAGGGTAAGGTAAGCCTCGATTACCAAAAAAAGCTCCCCGCCGAAAGTATGCTCCAGTTAGGCTACAGCCAGGCTATCGGCGTGGTTGACCGGTCTTTGTCGGGCACCACGGTTTTCATCACGAATGAGCGCATTGTCGCGACTTTCCTTACCCAGATTCAACTGTTGCATCTCGATGTAATTGCGGGGACCATCGTCCTCAGGAACGCAAACCCGGCTATACGTGCTATTCCTTACATTCAAGGGCCGACGGGTGACTATACGGTTTCGCAGATAGGCAGGGTCACATTCATATCCATCAACCCGACGGGCGCCATCGCCGATGGGGATATTTTGCTTGCCGATTACCAGGCCAGCGTAGACCCTTCCGTGACCTACGGAACCAACAACCTGAGCCTCTATGGTGCACTCCTTCTCTACGGTAACTTTTGTCGGATTTTTGGCAGCTTGGACGACTACCGCCAGGACCTGATGGAGGGGCGGGCCGATACGGCAAATTTGCAGCAATCAAAATCGTATCGGGCCGGCGTGGAGTTTCGCGGCGATTATACGTCGTTTAAGGGGGAATATATAAACTACGACTCGACATATTCGGTCTACGAGGCCGTGGATGTTGCCGTTCGCTACTCAAGGGATTTTGCCGAAAGCTCGCTGCTGCTCTACCTGCGGGACCGGCTGACGAACCCCTCTCCCTCCCCGTCGACCGTTGTCATATCCGCTCCAGGGGGAGTGCGTGCCGTCCAGTTAAGTAACGATAATGCGTTCAGCGCAGGGTCGGTCTACCGTCGTTTGCTCTTCAACAGGCTTATCCTGAAGCTGACTGCGGATTATCTCAACGTGACCGGACAGACCAACCGAGAAGGGGTTTCAGTCGGCATGGATCTCCAGGCGCGCTTTGGCAAGATAATCGCCGAGTTGAAGACGAATGTCCACTGGCTGACGACCGGGGGGTTGACGCGGCGCGATGACTATGTCCGGCTCGACCTGACTCGAAACTTCTGAATGCATCGCGATGGTGAGGTGTTTGGACTAGGGCAGCTCAAAGTCTGGAGAGAATATGGGTTCCAAGAAAATATTCCGTTCATGCCTTTTGTTTATGGCCCTCTGCGTTCCTTTACTTGCATGTTCTCCCGTTCGGCCAGACCGCACGACCCTCGTAGGGCACGAACTCCAGTGGCCCGCACTCCCGATGGAGCCGAAAATACGGTGGGTCCAGGAGATCAGGAATTATCAGGATGTGGGGCTGCAACAGGGTTTCTGGAAGAGGGTCTGGGGTTTCATCGCCGGCGAAAGCCGGACGGACATTGTCAAGCCCTATGGCATATTCTGTGATGAGGCGCAGAGGCTGTTCGTCGTCGACGTCGGAGCGGGAATCATTCATCTCTTCGATATTGGAGCCGGCCGTTACTCCACCATAGAAGAGAAAGAGGGGGGTGGCTTCAAGACTCCCATCGGGATAACCGGAGACGGCAAGGGCAACGTGTACATAACCGATGCAGGTGGTGGCATGGTTTACCTGTATGACGTGGCAAAAGGACATTTGAAGCGGTTTACCCCGTTCAAACTGCAAAGGCCGACCGGAATCGCTTACAATAAGGCGAACGGGTTGTTGTACGTGTCCGATACCGCCACCCACCAGGTGATAGCGCTCGATTCAGCGGGAAAAGAGCAGTTCCGCTTCGGTGGTCGTGGCGTCGAGAAGGGGCAGTTCAATTTTCCCACCGACCTGGTGGTTGAAGCTTCGGGGAAGGTTCTCGTCACCGATGCCCTCAACTCCCGCATCCAGATATTCTCCCCAGAGGGGACTCCCCTGGCGTCATTCGGCAAGGCCGGGGATACACCCGGTACTTTCGCAAAGCCCAAGGGAGTTGCGGTCGACAGTGATGGGCATATCTACGTGAATGATGCGCTCTTTGATGCGGTGCAAATTTTCGATCAAAACGGCTCTTTGCTTTTGGGTTTCGGCGAGAGCGGCGAGCGTCCCGGGCAATTCTGGATGCCGTCCGGCCTGTATATTGACAGCACCGATACTATTTACGTGGCGGACACTTACAACAGGCGGGTTCAGGTATTCAAGTACCTGAAATGAGAGCAGCTGCCGGTTCCGTATCGCATACGCGTGCCACATTAACAATCAGAAGCAGTGTGGATAGTGCCATGAGACCTTGTAAAGCGCTAACGGTGATGTTCCTGATTTCATGCCTCAATCCGGCCGTCCTGTCCGCCAGGAGCGTGACAGACCCGCACAACAAGCACAACCTCTCGATCACCGGGCCGGGGAAGCCGGGCATAACACGATCGACCGTAGAAGAGCGGGTCTGCATCTTTTGCCACACGCCGCACCATGCCAACTCAAGCCCCATGGACCAGACCCCGCTCTGGAGCCGCGAACTTTCGAACAAAACCTACGATATCTATGCTTCTTCCTCTCTGAGGGCAACGCCCCAACAGCCAACCGGCTCCTCCCGCCTCTGCCTCAGCTGCCACGATGGCACTATAGCCCTGGGCATGTTGAAAAGCGGCAAAATCATCGGCGACCTTTCTTCGCCTTTGCCTATCGGACCGTCAAATCTCGGTGGAGGGAAAGATGAACCGGACCTTTCGGATGACCACCCCATCTCATTTCCGTATCCCTCGAGCCAGTCTGAATTGCAGCCTTCCGCTGTGCTTCCTCCCGAGATACGCTTAGAGAACGGCATGCTGCAGTGTACCGCATGCCATGATCCTCACAATGATCAGTATCAGTATTTCCTTGTCGTGGACAACAAGCGTCAAGGATCGCCCCTCTGTGTTGCCTGTCATCAGAAGAGCGGCTGGACGGCATCAACGCATGCGACTCTGGACATCATCTATCCTCCGATCCCTCCCAAGGCGGCAGAAGAGGTCTTTGCCTGCGAGGCGTGCCATATTTCGCATAATGCCCAGCAACCCAGGAGTCTGCTGAGAGGGAGCAACGGGAAGATGACCTGCCTGCTGACCTGTCATAACGGCAAACTTCCCCTGTCACAATACGGCCAGAGAGAGGATGATGCTTTCAACAAGTTGTATCGGCACCCGGTTGGAGAGGACCCCGGTGTGCATCAAGCCAACGAGGACCCCCTGAATGCCATGCAGGCCGGTCACCATGTCGAATGTTTCGACTGCCACAACCCTCATAGTGTCAATTCCCGAACCGCCACCGCGCCTAAGGCCAGCGGCCGGCTGGAAGGGGTAAAGGTGGCTAAGCTTGCCACCTATGATTTCCAGCTCGCAACGACGGAATACGACGTGTGCTTCAAGTGCCACTCCGAAACCTACAGTGCATTCCGGAGTAGCCCGGAAGTCCTGCCGGTTCGTCAAGTTGACAATCTCAACCAGAGAAGCAGGTTCAATCCGACCAACGCATCTTTTCATCCGGTGATCGATCGGGTTAGTCCCGTCAACGTGACCAATGTTACCGGGCTCAAGACGAGCTATCTTGCCCGCAACGGAACGAGCGTCCTCCTGGACATCACGAGTAAGATATACTGTTCCGACTGCCATGAACCCCACGGCTCCAACGAGCCCCACATGCTGGCCTACCAGTATGCACAGGACAGCTACCCCTCCGCGTATTACACCGGCGACTACGCCCTCTGCTATCGCTGCCACGACGAATCCAAGCTGCTGGACGGTGTGACCTCGTCGTTCCCCCCCCACCGTTCGCACGTGCAAAACCCCGCCAATGACCCCCTGCATCCGAACAAGATCCCCTGCTTCGTCTGTCACGACCCGCACGGGGTCGCTAACAGCCGCCACCTGGTGAACTTTGACACCAGAGTGGGGTTTGTCAGCCCTAATGCTCCTTTCCCCGTCTATAATTCCACTGCCCGCAGCTGTACCGTCAGCTGCCACTCCAAAGGGAGTCCCGATCCCAACACGCACAGTTACTGATCTTGTTCCGATAGGGCGTGGAGGCGCCGGGTGGGAGCGATCCTCCCTCGGCTGCCGAAACGAAAAAGAAAAAGCCCCGGGGGAATTCCCCCGGGGCTTCTCGTTTGCCCGCCGGCAGCTCAGAGCTCAGGCGGTTTCAGGTCTTTCTCGCCCATCTCGTAATCGATGACCACGTTGGCCTCGTCGAGGTGGATCTTTACGTACAGCACCCGCACCGGCGTGTTGTCGGCCGCCATCTGGGTCGGCGTCCAATAGAGCCAGGTTTCGACCGCCATCAGCTCGGGGGGGATCTTCGTCTTGAAGTTCGGATCGGTGACCTTCGGGACGTGGTAGGGGTGCTTTTCCACCGAGTTGGGGGTGCCGAGCCGGGCGATCAACTCCTCCCGGGTGGTCTTCCCCTTGACGATCGATTTCTCTACGAGA